>JAEUHE010000026.1 GCA_016793885.1 Verrucomicrobiales bacterium | reverse complement strand
GTGACCTGCCGGATCCGGTATTTGAGCGATGGGGCGGTGTTAGGAGGTCGACGGTTCATGAAGGAGTTGATCGAGGGAAACCAAGGACGGATAGGTGTGAGGGTGAGCGATAGGGAGCCTCCCAGGGTGGCGGGGTTGAGGCAGGAGTTGTATTCACTGAGAAAACTAGGGCGTGGGATCTTTGGGTGAGAGGTGGATCGGGGCGAGGAACCAGGGAACGAGCAAGGGGAGAAGGTAAAGGATGAGCTGGGCAAACCGCCAGGTTTGCCCGCTAGGAGACTTCAAGCGATTCGAACGCAACGGCATCCAGCCCGTTGGCTGGGCTCGAATAACCGCAGGCAATCAACAACACAGGGCTGATGTCCAAAAGGGGCACACATAGGCACTGTGTTCAGAGGACCACGAAGTGAGGCCTGTCCCTGGTTCAGATCCTCGCTCTTTCTACGGGCGCGCCTAGGGCACTGGATCGGAGTGGCCTGTCCCTGGTAATCATCGGGTGAACGTGAGGCTCCCGGTCGAGGCGACGTCGGGGGGAATAATCCTAAAGGAGAATGGAGCGGTATCGAGATGTGCAACAGCTTGGATGGGCATGTCTTGCGTCGAAGTGAGGCGTATCGAAAAGGTGATAGGGCGAACTTCGACAAAAGTCATGACCGCCAAGATCTTGCATCAGATCGATGCCGGGCCATTCTTCTTTTTAGGATAATGGACAGGCGCTCGCAGTCGCGAATGAGGCCTCGGAAAGACCTGCTTCACGGCGGTCATTCTAGTGCACAGCTGCCCGAGCTCATCCCAGAAATCGCCACGTAAAAACGAGCAGCAAGAGAAGGGCTACAGCCCACCAAAACCAGGATCCCCCTGGCGGTCGGGAAGGTGGACTCTTCTGCCCGAATTCCTCACGGACAAATTGATCATGGTCGAAGGAATCATCCGGAATTCCCAGTCGCTGCGAGACGGCCTGGTCGGCCCATCCAGTCTCCTCATCAGAACCGCAATCCGGACAAACGCGGGCGGTCCGAGGAACCACCGCCCCACAGTTCGGACAGATCTCAGGAGCAGGCATGGCTGGAGAGAAGAGGATAATCCCTCACTGAGGAGGAGGGGCTGAAGGCGAAAAACGTCCGGAAATCCCACGGTTATCCCGTAACGAACGGAAATCCACAGTGGTCGGATCAACGCTCCATCGGGCTGCTAGATTGGTAACCTTCTCGGTCGTGGCACCCAACGGATCCGCGTGACCGAAAAAGCTCCGTTCCGGGCTCTCAAAATAGTCAAACGTGTGAAGCCGAAGCGCGATCTCCGCCTCGGTAGGGACCCCCTCATTCCACACGGCCTGACCACTCCAAGCATAGGCGCGCTTGACATGACCATGATCCAACATCACCCAGGCATGATGACTGAACAAACGGTTGATACTAAAGAATTGAACCTCGCCGACCTGACGGCTTAGGCGGGTTAGGAAGTGAAAGCATTCATCCACATCCTCACCTGGATCCGGAAGATCCGCCCCCATCACAAGCGTCCACCCTTTCACGGGAGGAGAAATGAAAAGTTTGTGATCTAAGGCCCGAGTGAGTCCCTCCTCCCAAGAGCAAGGTTTAGGATTCCTCAGTCCCAAAGCGGCCTGGATCATCGGTGCGGTGGCCCCGCGTACCGCCAGCCAACGGAAGGGCGCATCGAAAATAGGCTGCCAAGTTGACCTCTCTGATCGCCACAGCTCAGTATCCCGACGACTCCGAAGCATGGTGCGGGTCAACCGGGTATGTCGGTAGATCAAGGCCATGCAGACCGCTCCAATCAAGATTACCCCGAGAAAAAAGAAGATCAAAAGCGCCGGGGTCAAATCGCCTTGACCAACCCCTGAGCCTTCCAGCACTGCGAGCGTTTGAAAAAAACACGCCATGCGATATGTGTAAGTTATCGAGTCCTCAGAACGGATCAATCAAAAAGCAGTCCGAAGCCCAAATCTTTTTTGTCTCAAGCCGACACGACCGCCGTTTAGATCACGCTCTGCCTCGCTGGAAGATAGACACCGTTGGCGAAAAAATGTTCCGATGTGGGGCACTTAGGTACCCCATAGGAACTTGAGCGACATGCTTGAGTAGAGGACGGAAGGATAGAAGTTACCCCTTGCGACGAAGCTTCTCTAACTCGGCAATAAAGGGCTTGGCACCCCCTTCTTGATAGCCGAGCTCACCCAAGACCTTGCCCGCACTGTTCAAGAGGATGATGGTCGGATAGTAACGAACCTTAAAGCGCTCCTGCAGCTCCTCGTTAGCCTTTTTCAACTCCGCGCTCTGCTTCTTTCGTTGAGGGAAATCAACCTCCACCAGCACCAAGTTCTTCTTTGCATAGTCCAGGAACTCAGGGGTCTGGAAGACCTCTTTCTTGAGCAGCTTACACCAGCCGCACCAGTCCGATCCGGTGAAATCGAGCAGCACCATCTTGGAACCCTCCTTCGCTTTGGCCTGGGCAGCAGGGAGACTGGTGTGCCAAATCGAACCATCCTCAGCAGCCCGAGCAGGCCGAAGGAGAGTCAACAGGACAAGAGACAAAAGTAGATGTTTCATGATCGACTGACTGATTTTAGACCAACAACAGGACTCCTTTAACTCTAGCGCCACCGCCCCTCCCGATCAAGGGGCAACAGGAACAAACGGGGATGCGCCTCTTATAACCCAAGTCGCCCTTGGATCGAATTGGATCCATCCGACTCAACGCGGTTTGAAGGTGCGATAAGGAACCGTTAGCAACTGACCCCATTTCTCATCGTAAGGGTGCACATCCTTCACCTCGCGCTGCCCCCGAAAAACCGGACGACCTTCGTTAGCCCAAGCAAAAATGGAACCTTCCAGATTAAAGACATTGGTCACCCCCTTCTTGATTAACTTCGTCGCGAGATCGGAAGACCGGTAACCGACCGAACAATACAGTACCACCGGTTGCCGGTGGGATGTGATCAAGGACTGGATCTCTCGAACTGAGTCAGCGCGTTTGGCCTCAGGCAAATGACTCACGGCATATTCCTCTGCAGCTCGAGTGTCGATGAGGAGCGGAGCCGGCCGATTGCTAGAGCTCAGCCATTGACTCAACTGGGCGGTCGAGAGCTGCTGAACCTTGGGAAACTGCTGCCGAATGGAGGGAAGCAGTTCGGTCCAGGTCTGGGCAGAAAGCGAAGTCGCGGCCAACATGAAGAAATAAAACAGGATCGATTGTTGTCGGTGGAAATTCATGGGCGCTGGCGGAATCCAACCACGTTCACTTAGCGGCGACGAGCTTTCCGGTGAGCCCGAGCAGACGCTTGGATTCCGCGGCGAGAAAACGAAAGTTCGTGAACGGATCATAGCCAATATCCTGCCAGCGAATCTTCCCCTCGCCATCGACGAGAAAGGTTCCATGTAGCGGCATGTCTTCGAAATCGTCGAACGCGCGATAAGCCTTGAAGGCAGCCAGGGAGGGATCGGCCACGATGGGGAACGGAAACCCTCCTGGCTTAGATGACTTCTGCAGGGTTTTGTGAAGGCCCTGGGGAGTCTCGGTGCTGACCGCAAGGATGTTAATACCTTGCGCTTCGAAGTCTTTCGCGGCAGGAGTGAGGAGATTCAGCTGTTCGATGCAATGAACACAGCCCGCGCCCAAGTAAAAGACCACCACCACCGGCCGTCCTCGGTAATCGCTCAGTGAGCGCGACTTTCCGTCTGAATCCACCAAGGTCCACTCTGGTGCCATCGATGGCTGCCACCGAAAAGGTCCCAGGGTTTCGAGTTGCGGACGATCGCCTACATCAGGCTTCACCGGCGTACCCAAACGCCAGTCGTCCGCCAACCCCATAGAACGAGCAATCGGTTGCAGCCTTGCCAGAATCGGGGTCTCGAGATCGAATTGAGAGGAAATCGAGCGGAGCTGGTGAAGCGCATTAGTGGCTTGAGCTGTCTCTCCCGCCTCCCAGAGAAAATGGGCCGCCAGCGCTAGGGACGGAGCCTCGTTAGTCGAGTTCTTGAGCATCTCCCCGGCCTCATGAATTACGTTTGTGCGCAGGCCCAGCCGATGCGAGAGCCGGGCACGTTGGGGCTTGGGCAGGTCTTTGTTCTCCTCGAGCAGCTGGGCGGCCTCGTTTGTTTGCCCCGCAGCAATCCCCTTCCAAATTTTCAATTCCTGGCGGTATTTATCCACCCGATCCAGCCGATCGTTGAAGCCTTCCATGGCGCTCACCATGGCCTTGGCGGTCTCTGATTTGGACTTTTTAGCCGTTTCTTCGGCCTTCTCAGCCGCCTCGAACCGCTCGTGCTTGAGCTGCTTCCAACAGCTATCGAGACCGTCGAGCCAGGGACTGGCCGCCTGCGGTTTCCCCATCGCGTATTGCGCCAAGGCCAGGGCATAGAAGCGCCGCGCCTGCTCTTCGGGCAAGTCGGTGGGTTCGAGATAAAAGGTGTCCGACAGGGCGATCAGCTCAGGCCACAGTTCATATTGGAGGAAGGCATCGAACAGGCGGTTCCTTCCCAACATTGAACTGCCGTTGTTCTTATCGTAGGCGGTATTGTCGTCCTTCCGATTGAGGGTGTTGTATTTGGGATGCCGGGGCAGCTCGACCATGTTGCGAGCCAAATCGATAGCATCTCTCACACGACCACAGAAGAGCAGGTTCCGGCAAAGCCACTCGTTATTGTGCGCAAAATTGTGAATCTGGTCCGGCAGAATACCCGTCGCCATCATGTGGGCATGATCCGTCCGCGCTGCCGCCTCCTGTTGCCAAGCCGCGTCATCATATCGCTTGAGCGAGCTGAAGGTATGGCCGGACATATGCCACATGTGCGCGATGGCGGGGGCGGACTGACCGCACCGGGCCGCCGAGTTCAACGCTCGCTCATCCTTCTTGTAGTTCCAAAGATGAATGCGCGCGTGGTGCACTGGATGCATCGGCTCGACGGCCAGGACTTCATTCATCAGGGCATCCACCGCTTGACGGCTTCCGATGGAAACACCGTCCCCTTCGTTCTTCCAGATCTGGAAGGCCAGGAACGTCTTGGCCTCAAGTTCCTCAGGATGCTGGTGAATGATGTTCTCCAAAGATTTAACCAATTCCTTGCGACGATCCTTCTCCGATTCCTTGCCGGTAATAAACTTGTGGTAAGCCTCAATCCAAAGCACCTCCCGAGGCGAGGCATTGGTCTTGAGATCATGTGCGCGCTGGATGAAATCGAAAGCCCGGTTGGTATTGTTGACGTTGGCCATCGCCATGCCCCAGGCAGCCATCGCACAATTCGTGTCCAAGAAGGCCACCTGCCGAAACGAGCGCTCTGCCTCAAAAAACCAGAAGCCGTGCAATTGTCCTATCCCTTGATTGAAAAACACCTGGGCTTGAGCGTTGGAAGTAGTGATCAGCAACTTGACCTGCCCTGTTCCGCGCATCAGTCGGGCAGCCTGGCGGGGTCCTTCGTTAAAGGCTTCCCCATGCACCGAGTGTCCGGCCACCAGGTTGGTCAGGCCCGCGACCACGCGAGGGGGCTCGTCGTCGGCAAGCAGCAAGGATGGCTTGAAGACCGCAGCGGAAGCCACAACAAGAACCCCTGCCAGGAGGCGATAGAATGACATGAAAGCCACTCTAAGCTGGTCGGGCCTGCGTTGTCACGAGGATCAATGAGCTGATCGTCCCCGGTGGTTGGAGGCGGGCGAGGTTCCTCCCTGATTATTCCCCCTCCCCCCAGCCGGCGACGGAGCTTGAAATTTCGCCTGTTGCCTGCGCGCAGTATCTCAGTGCGTCCGGACAACACCCGAATCGAGCTGGCTGAACTGGCAGCGCTGCTGTTCCTCCACGGCATGGCTCTCGGAGCCTGGTTCGTGCCTCTGGGGCCGGTCCTGGATGTACACGGACTGCACTCGATCAAGGCTCTGGCATTCTCGTGCTCCGCTATCGCCGCGCTGGTCTCGCCTCTGATCTTCGGGGCGATGGCCGACCGCCACATAGCCCCGGCACGGCTGCTGCGATGGCTGGGCCTGGCCGCGGGAGGAATGCTGATCTGCATCGCGCTGGTCATTTACCGTGGAGCCGGCCCATGGACAGTGCTGGCCATGATCCAATTGTATTCCTTGTGCATAGCCCCCACCTCGAGCCTCGCAGCCTCCATTGTCATGGGCCGACTGAAAGACCCTCAACGACAGTTTGGCCCCATCCGGGCGATGGGAACGATCGGCTGGATGGTCGGCTGCTGGGCGGTGAGCCTGATGGGAGCCGACACCTCGCTCAGAGCGGTGTATGTCAGCGCGGCAGTCTGGGGCGGCCTAGCTCTCTTCACTCGCTGGCTTCCCCAAGTCGAGCCTCTTGCGTCGTCCCAACGGCCAAGCTTGATCCAGCGGCTGGGGTTGGATGCCCTCACCCTTCTCAAACTGCGCGATCATCAGGTGGTCTTTGTCACTTCCGCCCTCTTCGCCGTCCCGCTAGCCGCGTTCTATCCGTTCACGCCCACCCACCTCCGGGCACTTGGACTGGAACGCACCGCCGCCTGGATGTCTTTGGGCCAAGTCACCGAAGTCGTAGCCATGCTCCTACTTTCCCGACTCCTGCTCAACTGGCGCCTGAAGTGGATTCTGGCCACCGGGTTAAGCTTGGGTTTCTTGCGTTACTTCTTTTATTCGCTCAACCATCCGGCTTGGGTCATTGCCGGCGTCGTGCTCCACGGGTTCGTGTTCGCGTTTTCGTTCATCCTTGGCCAAGTCTACCTGAACGAGCGGATTGATCCGAGCTGGCGTACGCGAGCCCAAGCTCTGTTTAGCTTCATGACCACGGGAATCGGAAGTCTGTTCGGATACCTCAGCACAGGGTGGTGGTTGCAGAAGTGCGAGATGGATGGACACGTCAACTGGCCCCGCTACTGGGGCGGCTTGGCCGTGGTGGTCCTGGTGGTATTGGCCTATTTTCTGGCGACCTACCGCGGACAGAAGCAATCCGCGACCGCCACGCGCGCTTAGGGACCCTGCAAAAATAAATCCGGGTTTTGCGGGAGGAATCCTGAGCTTGCCAAGCTAGGCCACGGCCCTCGCGCTCGATCTCCATTTATCCAGCAGAACCGCTCCCAAGATCACCAAGCCGAGCACCACCTTCTGAGTGTAGCTTTCAACACCCGTCAGGTTCATGCCGTTTTGAATGACGGCAATGGTGAACGCGCCGATGCAGGTTCCAAAGATCTTGCCCTCACCTCCGCTCAGGCTGGTTCCCCCGACCACCACCGCCGCAATGACGTACAGCTCATACATGTTTCCATACGTAGCCGAGCCACTTTTCAATTGCGAAGCCATGATCACCCCCCCCAGCCCGGCGAGTAGTCCGCTCGCGACATAAGCGAGCATCAGCACACGCTCCACTGGCACACCTGAGAGCCGAGCAGCCTCACGATTTCCTCCCACGGCATACAGGTACCGGCCCCACTTCATGCGAGACATGAGAATGTGAGCGAGGACATACAGCACCAACATAAGCACCACCGCGTTGGGAAGTCCCAGAAGGTCAGCCTCGCGGCCAAGCCAAACGAACGAGTCCGGAATCTGATAAATGGACTGACCCTTCGCCAGGATGTACGCCAGCCCGCTACCGACCAGCATCATCGCGAGGGTCACAATGAAGGGAGGAATGCCAAAACGAGTGATCATCGATCCGGAGAACGCTCCAACTCCTCCGCAGACAAGGATCGCGAAGAGGCTGGCGAGGGCCATCCCGAGCGCAGACGCCTGAATCCCCCCCGCATACTCCCGAATGGTCCACGAGGTCAGAACAGCTGAGAGCGCCAAGAGGCTGCCGACGGATAGGTCGATGCCACCCGTCACGATGACCATGGTCATGCCAATCGCCACGATCGCAATAACGGCGATCTGATTGGCAATGTTCAGCAGGTTCTCGGACTTGAGGAAGTTGGGCCACCAATAGCTCGCTGGCCGAATCAGCGGAGGAGAACCCAGGGAGGCAAAGTCCGCGGGAAGATCCTTGAAGACCAGCCAGGCGGCCGTCGCAGGAGTGCACCCGATTCCATCCAGCTTCTGTCCCTCTGCCGCCAACCGTTGTAAAATCGCTCGAGCATCCTTCGGTTCGCCCCGAGCGATACCGGCCACTTTACCGCCCGCGGAGACCCAGGCCGACTCCAGGGTTCGCGCAAATTCGGCATCGTCAGGTTGATCCAGGACCGCGATCAGGATCGTCCCGGTTGGTGGAAGAACTCTACGAAGAGCGCTCGCCACTTCTTGTCCAGCCGCCCCCCCGCTGGGCGCTTGCTCCGAGTAGGTCACCAGGCTGAAAAAAGCGCACAGCACCAACAGCACCACAAGCATTCCGTAGTCCGATAAAAATCGCGTCCAGGTGGTTTTCATCGCATCATTCACGCCATGGCCAACCGCATGATCTCCTCCTGAGTCGTTGATTTCACATCGCAAACCTCCCCGGTCACCCGCCCTCCATGCATCACCAGAATGCGATCCGCCATTCCCAAAACCTCCGGCAGTTCGGAACTGATCATCAGAATCGCCTTGCCCTCCGCCACCAACTGGTTCATCAGCAGATAGATCTCGTACTTCGCCCCAACATCAATGCCCCGAGTAGGCTCATCGAAAATCAGGACATCGCACTGCCGGGCCAACCACTTGGCCAGAACGATCTTTTGCTGGTTTCCTCCCGACAGAGCCCCCGCCCTCTGCTCAGGGCCGGCCAACTTGATGCGAAGGGCGTGTGCGTAGTGCTGAAAACCGGAGCGTTCCGCCGCGTGTCGCACGAAGCCGTGTCGGGACAGGTCGTTGAGGTTCGGAAGGGAATAGTTCTCGCGGGCGGAGTGCTGGAGCACCAGGCCTTGCAACTTGCGATCCTCGGTCAAAAAACCGATCCCCGCCGCGATGGCTTCGCACGGGGTGCGCAAGGCTCGCTCCTGTCCTCGAACACGAACGATCCCCTGCTCTCGCTGGTCAGCCCCGAACAGCAGCCGAACCGTCTCGGTCCGGCCGGAGCCTACCAGGCCGGTCAGCGCCAAAATCTCCCCGCGGCGCAAGGTGAGCGAAACATCGCGAACCGCGGAACCACGCCTCAAGCCGATCGCCTCCAACACCGGCTCCCCGATGCACGAGGCGCGCTTCGGAAACTCATCGGTCAACTCACGTCCCACCATCAGCCGAATCAGCTCGTGCCGGTCCAAGTCTCCGATCAAACGCTCCCCGGCGTCCGCACCATCGCGAAGCACCTGCACGCGATCGGCGATCGTGAAGATCTCCTCCAACCGATGGCTGATGTAAACAATTCCGATGCCCTTGGCCTTCAACTCCCGGATGATTTGGAACAGTCGGTCGACTTCATGAGAAGTCAGCGCCGCGCTGGGCTCGTCCATCACAATGATGCGCGCGTTGAGAGCCAGCGCCTTCGCGATCTCAACTAGCTGCTGCTGCGCCGTGGTAAGCCGCCGACAGGGAGTGTCCAGATCAAGGTCCACCCCCAGTTGCGCGAAGAGGTCAGCCGCCCGCGAACGCTCCGAGGCGCGGGTGATAAAGCCCATGCGAACCTGCTCCTGGCCCAGGAAGATGTTTTCAACGGCGTTCAGGGCGGGAATCAGGTTGAACTCCTGATAGATGATCGCGATGCCCGCGGCTCGCGAGTCAGCGGGCGAGGCGATCGACAGTTGTTGGCCAGCAATGCTCAGGCTGCCGCGATCAGCCAAATGCGCGCCTCCGAGGATTTTCATGAGCGTGCTCTTGCCGGCCCCATTCTCCCCCAACAACGCCAGGACTTCGCCCGCCCGCAACTGCAAGCTGACACCTCTCAACGCTTGGACTCCCGGGAAAGCTTTTGCTATTCCCCGCATCTCCAGGAGCGGTGGTGGAGCCACAGTCAAGTCGAAGGTCTCCTCAAGCCTCGTCGCGATCGCGCCGCACTATGCGCCCTCGAGTTCAATTCAACGTGGGGTCCTTGAGCGCATCCGCCTTGCGATACAGGCTGGTTGGGATCAAGATTTGAGGCGGCAGGGTCTCCCCTTTGGAATGACGCCGAATCGAGTCCACGATCTGAACTCCCATCTTGTCGGGGAACTGAATGGGATCGGCGTAAATCTTTCCATCCTTGATGGCCTGCTTTCCTTCCGGCTGGCCATCAAAGCCCACGATGACGATCTGCTGAGCCTTGCCGGCTTTCTCCAGCGCCGCGCGCGCCCCAAGGGCAGCCGGGTCATTGATGGCGAAGATGCCGCGCAGATCGGGATGCGCCTGCAACGAATCCTCGGCGGCTTTGAATCCCATATCCTTGGCGCCACCGCTCTCCAATTCGGTCACGATCGTGATCTTGGATTTGCTGCCCGCGTTGTGGGCCTCGATGACTTCCTTAAAGCCCTTGACCCGGAGGAGGCATGACTCGGCCTGCTTGAAGTGGAGGATGGCAATTTTGCCGCCGGCTTCACCCAACGCTTCGATCATCGCCTGCGCAGCTTCCTTGCCTCCGCCGAAGTTATCGGTAGCCACCTGAGTCACAATTTTGACACCCGGCTCGTTACAGGGGATGTCGACCGTGAACACCGGAATCCCCGCGGCGTTCGCTTCCTGGATCACGGGGATGATGGACTTCGAATCGCAGGGGCTCAGGACGATCGCGCTCACTTTGCGCACGATAAAGTCCTTGATCTGATTACCCTGTTTGGCCACGTCCTTATCCCCGCTGACCACAATGGCCTCGTAGCCATGTTTCCGGCCCTCCGCAGTGATGGAGTCTCCGATGACTTTGAAGAAGGGGTTGTCGAGGGTGAGCAAGCTGACTCCGATGGTTCCCTGCGCCATCGAGGAGGAGCTGGCACTAGAGGCAGGCGCTTTACCAGACTCGGCGGAGGGTTTGCAACCGGTGAGAACGGCCAGCGCGACCATCAGGCTGCTGAGCAATAAGGGTTTCATAAAAGGGGTCATGGTGGAATCTCAATGGTTCGAATGTTGAAGTGAACGCTTGGGCAAACGCAGAAAGTTAAAGCTTACCGGTTCGCAGGAATTCATGCCGCACGGGCGCGGATACCCGGTGGCCGGCCGTCGACACAAAGGCGACCTGCCCGGGGCTGAACTCGAGGGTTTTGACCTGCTCAAAGCCAGTTGGAATCTTTACCACTCCCTGAATGTAGTTCACGAAGGTGGGGCGGTCAGCCCGCAGCTCGAGGGCCGTCCTGAGGCCTTGGCGGGTGAGCACGTTGTCCGCCATCGAAGCCGCCAAGCCGTCGGCGAAGTAGGCGGTCACGTCCTCCAGCCCCAGGCAGTGGTTCCGCCCCTTCCATGGATGGCCGTATCGTCCGTGATTCTCAATCCAGAAGACGGTGCTGGCCAGGACCTCCGGATCCTTGAGCGAAAACCAAACATAGCCGGCTTCCGCGAAGGTCGCCGTCGTCCAAGCCGGTCCCCCCGTGCTCTCCCAGCTCTCGTTGGCCAGCTGAATCAGATCGGCATAGCCTTTACGCGCCGGGAGGCGGGTCAGATCCGCATCGGGCTGGTCCTTGGCCCAGACGGGCACTTGCGTCAAATTCGACCAACGAGCCCCGGGCAGTAGGGATTGGTACTCACCCTTGGCAGGATCACTAAAGAGTCCCGGGCAGGTCATGCCAAACCGGATTGCGCTGGTCGCGATCTGAACCGCTCCCGGCTTTTCGGGCATCGCCAAGGTGGCGTGATGCCCCAGCGGAACCCGCCCGGCAAATCCTTCGATCGTGTGGCGCGAATACACCACATTTTCCTGATCCACCAAGGAAATCTCCTTCGTCACACGCCCCGCGCGGACCCGAGTCTCCAGTGCGAGGGTTAACGTGTTGATCGTCCCCTGCTGAACCGAGGAGACGAGTTGCCAGCGGCTGCCTGCCACCTCCCCATGCGGCGGATGCTTCTCTCCCTGGACCTCCTCGGCATTGCCGCCAAAGGGTAGGCAGAAAAAATCGCCTCTCAGCGGAACCAACACCGGGGCCGGCATCGGCGATGGCTTTTCATCCTGCCAGGGGCTGATGTGGTACGGCTGCACCGGAGCCGGAGTGTTCCGATAAAACCGTACCGGAGCCAAATGGCCGCCGAGACGGGTGACTGCCAATTCCACCTGGGGAGTCGAAAGAACAAAACTCGGTTGAGAGTGAATGGTTTTCATTTTGGCTTCTGCCGCCTTCCCAATTCCGCTCACCAGGGAGAGCAAAGCGAGACTCGCTACAATCCGTTCCAGAGGGTGCATGGGGGGAGGCTAGACGGAATTGCGGAGCCGGAGCAACCCCCGACTTGAAGCTGCAGATTTCTTTCGCTAGGAATTGCGTCAGTGCTTGGGCGCTGATAATTCTTCAGACATGTTCCAAGTCTATGTCACGGACCACCTCACGCCCCCGGCAACCCTCGAAGAACAGGAACTTGCCGACCTGGCCAAGGTGGGATGCCTGCTCGCCAAATCGCCGAAGGACCTGATCGAGACCACTCGGGACGCCGACGCCCTGATCGTGTTCCACGAGGTCTCCGTGCCGGCGGAAGTCATTCGAGGACTCGAGAAATGTCGAGTCATCGTCCGAGGCGGCGTCGGCTTCGACAACGTCGACCTCAAGGCGGCCGGGGAGCAGGGCATTCTGGTGTGCAATGTGCCCGACTATGGGGTCGACGAAGTGGCGGATCACGCGCTGATGCTCACGTTGGCCTGCAATCGAGGACTCGCCCGCACGGAACGCGGTTTGATCCGAACGCTTTCCCCCTGGGAGTTTCATGCTGTCAAACCCGTGCCTCGCCTCGTCGGAAAGACCATGGGCATTGTGGGGCTCGGCCGGATTGGGGCCGCCATGGCCCTGCGGGCCAAAGCCCTGCGCATGAATGTGATCGCCTGTGACCCTTACCTGCGTCCCGGCCTCGACAAGTGCTTCGGAGTGCCCCTGGTCGACATCGACACCCTTCTGACTCAGAGCGATGTGGTTTCACTCCACACCCCCCTGACCGAGGAGACGCGGCATCTCATCAATGCTAGAACCTTGGCGCAGATGAAGAAGTCAGCTCTCCTGATTAACACCGCCCGCGGAGCCGTGGTCGACACGCACGCGTTGGCGGATGCCTTGGACCGTGGCCTGATCGCGGGCGCCGGAATCGACGTTCTGCCGCAGGAGCCACCCGATACCAGCGAGCCGCTGATTCGGCTCTGGCAACAGAGTGACCCCGTCGTCAACCTCATCATCACTCCGCATACCGCCTTCTATTCGGAGGAAGGATCCGTGGAGATGCGTTCCAAGGCGGCCCAGGAAGTGGCGCGCGTGCTCCGGGGAGAACGGCCCCGTAACTGCGTCAATCAGGAGTGGCTCAAAAAACGCAAATGACAGATCTTCCGCACGGAGTTCCGCCTTTAGGCGGTTCCCTGAGGCTTGATCCGCTCCCGGCTGGAATGCATGGGTTACATCTCCAACCCGGCGCAGCCGGGGCCAGCAGATGGAATGGGTGCCATCCGCTTCGTGGCGCGTTGCTCCTCCTCTGGCTGGCACTCGGGGGTCTCTGGACATCGAGCGCCCTCGGAGCCGCCGATCCGACCGAGGATACGCTGTCGCAAATTCGCAGCCGTGGCATCTTGCTCTGGGGTGGGGATGGGGAAGGCGGAGCTCCGTTCGTGTACCCTGATCCGGAACAGCCATCCCGCATGATCGGTTTCGAAGTCGAACTGGCCGTGGCGCTGGGGGCTAAATTGGGGGTCCGGGCAGAGATGGTTCAAAACATGTGGGATGGATTAGTGCCCGCCCTGCAGCGGCGCGATTTCGACGTCATCATCAACGGGCTCGAGATCATTGACTCGCGGCGCGAGCAGGTGCTGTTCAGCATTCCCTACTTCGCCTACTCCCAGCAGATCGTCGTCCGCAAGGAGGACCGGGACGATTTGCAGCTCGCCGACCTCAACGGTAAGGCGGTGGGCGTGCTATCAGCCTCGGCGGCAGAACGAGTTCTCCGCGATTTCGGCGCTGCTGATCTGCGGGTGTACCCGGGAAATGTTGAGGGCTTCCGCGATCTCAACAACCGCCGCATCGATGCAGTGGTGCTTGATCTGCCGATCGCCGTCTACTATCTCCAGAAGGAGCCCCAGCTCAAACGCAGCGGCCAAGCGTTCGCTCCCGGCTATTACGGAATCGCGGCCCGTCTGAATGACACGAATCTCATCCAAGCCGTGAATCAGGCTCTGCGGGATCTTCGTCAGGACGGAACCATCGAGCGCATCTATTCTCGTTATGGAGTTTGGGACCAGCGACAGGCGCAGCTCGACAGCTACCAGGAATCCACGACACCAGCCGCCACCGCCCCCGGATCCACTTGGAGCAATCTGGACAAGTATCTGCCGCTGCTGCTTAAGGGAGCTGGTGTGACGGTTCTCATTTCCGTGCTCTCGATGGGCCTGGCCGTCGCGCTCGGATTGATTCTCTCCCTGGCCCGCTTGTACGGACCGAAACCCATCAGCTGGTTGGCGGCGATCTATATCGAGGTGTTCCGAGGCACTCCATTGCTGATCCAACTGTACCTGATTTACTACGGCCTACCGACCATTGGGTTGCGGCTGAGCGCTTTTTCCGCCGCGGTCATCGGCTTGGGCTGCAACTACGCAGCCTACGAAGCGGAAAACTATCGGGCCGGAATCCAAGCCATCTCACGAGGCCAGTTCGAAGCTGCGGCGGCTTTGGGCATGACAAGATCACAAACCCTGCGCTGGATAGTCCTACCTCAAGCGCTACGCCTCATTCTTCCTCCGGTGACCAACGATTTCATCGCGCTTTTCAAGGACTCCTCGCTGGTGTCGGTGATCACGATGGTCGAACTCACCAAGGTTTACGGGATGCTGGCGACGGCAACCTACGACTACATCGGCCTCGGGCTGGTCACAGCCGCGATCTACTTCGGAATGAGCTACCCGGCATCGCTGCTCGCAGCGCGTCTGGAAAGGAGGCTGAGCTATGATCGTCGTTAAGGACCTGGTCAAATCCTATGGCGCGCAGCGAGTCTTGAAGGGCATTTCGCTGAGCCAAACGCGCGGCGAGGCGATCGTGTTGATCGGTCCCAGCGGCTGCGGCAAGAGCACCTTTTTACGCTGCCTCAACCAATTGGAATCGATGGATTCGGGATCGGTGACGATCGACGGCTTGCAGTTCGAGCGTCATGGCCAAACGCTCACGACGGAGGATCGCGAAAAACAACGCCAGCTCCGCCTGCGGGCCGGCATGGTGTTCCAGAGTTTTCACCTTTTTCCGCATCTCACCGTGCTCCGGAACATCACGGAAGCGCCCCGCGTCGTGAAGGGAGAGACGGCTGAAAGCGCTGAGGAGCGCGGCAGGGAACTCCTACGCAAGGTAGGCTTGGAAGATCGCGCCGGGTTCTACCCGAGCCAGCTTTCCGGCGGACAGCAGCAACGGGTCGCCATTGCGCGAGCGCTCGCCATGAGTCCGCAGGCGATGCTCTTCGACGAGCCGACCAGCGCACTGGATCCCGAGTTGCGGGGGGAGGTTTTGAAAGTGATGCGGGATCTGGCGGAAGAGGGCATGACCATGATCGTCGTGACCCATGAAATGAGCTTCGCGCGCGAGATGGCCGATCGGGTGATCTTCTTCGACCAGGGAATGATCGGGGAGGAGGGACCTCCCGAGCAACTCTTCAACGCTCCTCGATTGGAGAGGACGCGCGAATTTTTGAGACGGAGTTCCAAATTATGAATGCAACCATCACCCCCCTGATTCGCAACGGAGCCCTGCTGGCCATCAACCTCCTGATCCTTATGGTCTGGGGATTCGCCGGGATAGATAAGCTCAGGTCCGGGGTTCCCTCGTGGTTCGATGGAAAATTCGGGCCTACCTTCCTGGCGAGCTTTCCCGGTCTTACGGCCACCTTCTGGCTGCTAACCGCAAGTGAACTCGCTGCCTTCCTCCTCGCTGCCATCGCCCTCGGCCGAGGTGAGTTCATCCGTCGATCCACCCCCATCTGGCTGCTGGCAACCCTGGTCTGGAGCCTGTTTGTATTCCTTCAGCTCGCCCTAGGCCAGTGGCTCACCGCCGACTACAATGGCACCTTCCAGATGTTCACCTACTTTGGCCTGACCTTGCTGATGCTCCACTTCGTGATGGCCAACCAACCCTGAGCTCCCCCTGAGTAGGGATCACGACACGCCGCTGCTTTCGCCTCCCACCCCGCGTGATTGGGTTCCTTCGCCCCACCTGAGCCACTGCCGAACGATATCCTAAGTCCAACGGCCTCCTAGGGGTTCAAGTCCCGCACCACGCGGAAAAACTTCTTCTGCCCGTCGATGGTGTCAAGATGCAGTCGTTGAGAATCCGTCGCCAGGACGGAAGTCCCCGGCTCGTCGGCGAACGGGAGGTGCAATCCGGTGGTGGACTGGAGGCGATAGGTAAAACCACGCACCGTCGGAAAGGAAATCTCGCACTCGAAAACGTCCAGCGGCCGCATCGAGACGATCGGCACTTCGGAAAGAATCGACCCGTCAAAATAGCGCCGCGCCAGATCCCAGGCCTGCCGTCCACAGATCGCACCAATTTTCCTGCCCGTCAGGTCATCTACCGAAACGTGAATCCCGCCCCAGAGACGCGACAGGCCCGCTTGATCCGCCGCATCGAAATAAGTGCCCCACTGGAGCTGGATGGGTTGGCTCGGTCCGCGCTCGAAGGTCAGCGCAACATCCGCCGCAACCGTGTAGGTTCCCATCCCGCCCGGAAAGAAGGGACTTCCAGTGAAGGCCGAGAGAACCTCGGCCGCCGAACGACTGAAAGTGCTGTGCCCTGAGACGTAACCGGGAAAAGCGGGCGTCACAAAGGTCTTCTTCTGGAATGGCATCCAATCGACCGCCGCAATCCATTTCACGCCGCTGTATTGATTGACCGGATCAGCCGGTTGACCAGGCCAGACTCGAATGGCAACCATCCCGGGGGACAAACCCGCGTGGCGACCATCCGGCTTCGCCGTGTCGCTGGTCACTAACTCGATCAAATTGCTGACGAGCGGTAGCCCGTCCCGATGATAGGAGAACACCCCAGGAATGCTCGACTGCCCGCGCTCGGCCATGTAGCGAATGGCTGCAATGGGGCGGTAGCCATCATAGTGTCGCTTGAGGGTCCAAGCAGCGCAGGCCGCGTCATGCAGAGCCGAGTTTAACGCAAAGTAGAGTTTCACGTCCCACTCCAAGTCTCCCAGCACCGGACCGGTGCCACCGATGCGCTTCACGAACGAAGGATGATCACTCACTTGATTGGCCAAGGAGTTCCAGTGCCCGGGAGGGGTTTCTGAGTTGGGGCCATCAGCCCAGAACTCCGCCAATATCCGCGCGAAATCGCCGCGCTTCACCACGTTGGGGGGGTAAGGCGCCGCGGTGGATGGGTTGACTGGATGCCCCGTCCCGTCGTTAGCACCTAGCGAGCTATTGCCGAAGGCCCCTGGAGAAATGTCCATCGTCACCCCGTCATCCGGGGTAAGTTCGCTGCTGTATCGAATGATTTCGACCACTTCATTGCGATATTGCTCATCCCCAGCACCACGAAGTTGGGGCGGCGGGCCAGGATCGATCCACGGCTGGTTGGAATCGGTTCGCGACAAGGCGAAGGGACGAACCCCCTTCCACTGGGCACCTAAAAACTTCTGAATCACATCGGCTGTCAAACCGTTCTGGCTGGTTGCATTGGTAATGGCCAACGGAGCCCAGCGATTGGGACTGCTGATCAATGTCCCTCGACTCCCGGTGATTAAGGGCAGATTCATCGCCGTGTATCCCCCTAAAAACGATGGGAAATCCGCATAGGCCCGATTCTGCAATGCCCCATCCTCGAAGGCGTATCCGGAGACAGCCGCCGCCACCGAGTTTCCCACCCCCGCGGGTGTGGACAGATCGCGCGAGTGATTCTCGGGCTGATACCCCAGTGCCACAAACTTGGCGTCCAGCCGAGTGAGAGTCTGGCTGGCGGAGCGCGAGAGACCATAGCGCTCGACCAGAATTCGATACGCGGCATAGCTGATCGCTTCCCGACGCGCGACCTCGATGTCCGTCGCCGTATGCTTGCCGTGATAAAGATAGCCCACCGCTTGAGCGTCATACGCCGCCCAGGCGTCGTACATCGCTACGGAGAGATGGAAAAGGTTCCGGGCATGAACCGGAGGATGCGGCAGGTCTATGCGAATGGCAGCCAGGATTTCTTCATCCCAGATTCTGGCGATGGAATGAGTTGCTCCTTCAGCCCAACTCACACAGCACGACAGGCTCAACGCCCCTAACAACTTTCGAAACGACTTCATAGCTCGGGAACCAATGTGGTGCGTGATTAACTACCACAGAATACACGAGCCGCAAGCACTCAGGGGTGGGTTTGGGACCAAATGGGAAAAAACAGTGGAAACACGGGGGGAAGGTGTAGGAAAACCTGCCTGCGGGACAGGATGGAAGCGCCGAGAGACCTGGCACCTGCGGGCTCCTACGGGCCGGAAGGTCGGGGTTTCCCGCACCCTCCGATTCGAACCCAACGCACGGAGCAGGTTGCTAAACGGCGCCAAAAACCGGAGAAGAGGGACCCTGCAGACGACCCAGGGGCGGGACGGCAGAGGTCGAGGTCGCGGGCGATGTGGTGCGCCCAGGCTCCAACACCGAGGTGGAAGGAACCGTGGCCGCAACCGGGCCGATTTGGTAGCCCACGCCACGAATCGTGCGAATCAGTTGCGAAAGGTAGCCTTTGTCCACACTCTCACGCAGGAGATGAACCGTCACGTCGATGACATTGTTCGTCGTTTCCGGCTCACTAGCCCAAATGCTCCGCGCCAAATCTTGGCGGGTAACCACCTGGTTTGGACGACGCATGAGATGCTCTAAAATCGCCAATTGCTTCGCAGGAAGATGGATCTCCGTACCGCCGCGCGTGACATACTTCCGACGAGTATCCAATTCGAGGTCCCCTACGCGAAGCAGGGAAGCACTCAAATCCAGCGGCGTCCGACGCAGCAACGCCTTCACGTTGGCGATCAGTTCGGTGAGGTCAAAAGGCTTAGGCAAATACCCATCAGCGCCGGACTCCAATCCCTGGACACGATGTTGAACCTCAGCGCGTTGGGTGAGGATCAGCACACGGGTCGCCCGCCCGGCAGCTCGGAGCTTCTGAAGAATTTCAATTCCGTCAAAATCGGGGAGAACCAGGTCCAAAATCACCAGGTCGTAGTCCGTAGAGAGGGCTTTCTCCAAGCCCTGCGTCCCGTCACTCGCGTGGTCGATGTTGTAACCCTGCTTCGTCAACCCGCTGACGACAAACTCGGCGATTCCGCCTTCGTCTTCAATCAACAAGATTCGCACAAGGAAAATTCTAGCAGGCCAGTGCTCGTTGTCCACGAATCAATCGTCACAAATGCGGATCATCGGAGGAGACCTATTCTTTCAAAAGATTTCAGAATCAACCTCCCAGGAACATGGAATGCCTTGAGTCGTGGGCCTACCCGCGACAGACAGAACACTAGGGGAGCCGACTCGCAGCCGGAGGCGGTGGTTCCACCTCGATGACGCGAAAGAAGCCATGAACGGAGAAAGGATCGTGAGGATGGGTCCAGTCGGTGATCGATCCCGAAGCCTGCAGTGTGTCGCCAACTCGCTGCCAGATGGGATCATGCAAATCGGGTGAGAATTCCACTTCATAGTAACTTCCAGCCACACTGCGAAACGACGCAAACAGTTGACCCTCCGCCAATCGTAGCCGCCGAACCTGGAGCGGGGCAGGCTGATTGCTTTTCAGGATGGTAAATTGATCTCGGATCTCTCCGGTATCACGGAGAAATTTGGCGTCCAACCGGTTCCCTTCGACATCGATGACCATCGAACCCGTCTCCAACGCATCAAAATACATCGCCGGATGCACTCCAAACCGGAACGTAGCCCAACCCGAGGAGCCTGCTACGATGTACACCGCTCCCTGCCCGGCGGAGGGACCGGCAGTGGTCTTCAAATAGACACCCGTATCCTCCGAACGCCCGCTGCCCGCATCCACTTTCATGTCTGCCGTGAGGGTGGACGAAACGCCATAATGTCCATGGAGAAAAAAGCTGCGCTCATAGATATGGCTGTGGCCGGAGAGCACGAGGTCGACGCCATACGACTCCAGCAACGGCACTACATTGGTCCGCATGTAGGTCAGCGAAAACTCACCGTCGGAATCATGGGAGCCCTTGGAGTAGGGAGGGCTGTGCCAATACGCAATCAGCCATTCGTTAGTATTGGCGGCAAGATCTTCCTCCAGCCACCGCATCATGGCCGCTGCTCCGCGGTAGGGAAGATCCTCTGAGTCCAGGCAGACGAAGTGGATATTGCCGTGGTCAAACGAGTAATAACTCTCCGTTCCCGATGGCACTCCCCCCGCCTCGCCTTGAGTGGGCAGTGAGAACATCTTAAAATAGTCATACACGCCATCCGCTGGCCCCCCATAGAGCTCATGATTGCCCAAGGTGGGCCAGAGAACCGTGTTCCGCAGCAGCGTGGGATAAATGTCAAAAAAGCGCCGCTGGTATTCGGAGTCCAGCCCAGCAAAGTACGCGTTGTCCCCCAAAGCGAGCCAAACATCGGTGGGTTCGCCACCGCTGTGGGCGATGTAGGCGTCCCTGACCTCTCTCTGCCGTTCCGACAACGCGAGTCCAGCGGTACCGCAGTCCCCAATCGCCCAGATGCGGGTCTTCTTGGGCGTCCCTGGAACTGGCGAAGTGTGGAAGTAATAGTCCGCTCCCTCCGCCAAGGTCTCGGTGAGTGTTCCCACCGAATAGTAGTATCGAGTGCCCGGATCCAACCCTCGCAGGACGACCTCGTGGTTGACCTTGGGTAGAAGGCCGCCCGCGATCTCATACAATAAGCCCTGGTCCTGGCCAAAAAACACCACACTCGCCTCCGGTTCGGCCGTACGCCAACGAATCCGAATGCTGTCCTGCGTGCCGATCTGCAAGTAAGGCCCACGAGTCAGTACCGCCGCCCCAGTCGCAAGCAGGGATAACAGAAAGAACCCGACCAAGTTGAACCCCAAGACGTTCAATCTCCTCCGGCTCCAGTGAGATCCTAAATACATGGTGATGTCGGGTTGGTAGTGATGGCAAACTAAGCGGTAAAATCGGGGTTGTCTAGTAGGCATCTGGTGTGGTGTCTCACAAATGGCTGGTGTTTTGTTGCGCTCGTTGCTCATTCCTCACAGATCCAATTGGGATATGCTCGTGATTCGCGCCTCGCCTGGATCGAAAATCCCTTGCCGCAAAACACCAGCCATTTGTGAGACACTACACTAGCAGCGGGGATGCTTGACGCCAGCAGGGCTGGACCGGAGACTCCCCGCTTTGTGCGATGAAACAACCGTCACTACTGATCATCTTCCTGACCGTATTTATTGACCTCATTGGCTTCGGCATCGTGATGCCGCTGCTGCCGCGGTACACGGAAAAGTTTGGCGCTGAGGGTTTTCAAATCGGATTGGTCATCAGCTCGTTCTCCCTGATGCAGTTTTTCTTCGCCCCCATGTGGGGACGGCTGTCGGATCGCATCGGACGTCGCCCGGTGCTCCTCTTGAGCAATGCCGGATCGGCCATCTCCTACGCTGTCTTCGCTCTCGCCTCCGGCATCCAGGGCGAAAAGGGACTCTGGATCTTGCTGGCATCCCGGGTCTTCGCCGGAATCTGCGGTGCCAACATCTCGGTTGCGTCGGCCTACATTGCCGACATCACAACTCCGGAAAACCGGTCCAAAGGGATGGGCATGATCGGCATGGCTTTCGGCCTTGGCTTCATCCTCGGCCCGGCGATCGGATCCATCGCCGCCTGGTACGGTTTGGCAGCCCCAGGCTGGGTCGCCGCCGGATTCTGCACCCTGAACTTTGTGCTCGGCTGCTTCATCCTGGTCGAAAGCCGCCGACCCAACGCCCAACCGACCGTGTCCCGGCCGAAGTTCGCTCAATGGCGACACACGATGCGCAACCCCGCTCTAGCCCTGCTCATCCTGTTGTTCTTCCTAGCCACCTTCTGTTTCACTTGTTTTGAAACCACCCTGCCCTTGCTGCTCGGTTCCGCCAAGCTCCACCCACACAATCTCAAGGACCCCACCCGCCTTCTTAAGGTTCTCAAGGAAGGAGTGGATCCAGTCTCCCAACACCTTCGCGGGTTGCTCGCAGGAGGGCGCATCGATCTGCCGCCCAGCGCGGACACACCAGAAGCGCTGGTGCAATCCCTGAACCAACTCATCGCCCAGCCCGGTTTCTACCATGCCCCAGCATTCACCCAGGTAGCCCTTCCTTCACGACTCCAAGCGGAACTCAGCAAGTCGCTGCAGGGGGACGCCGTCTCCCACGTGAACCGTCAACTGCTCCAGCAAGCCTATCCCGAAATGTTGCAGGCTCCCCGATTCTACTTCGACGAAGGACGCGTCGGCTTCCTCTTCGCCTACTGCGGCGTTCTGGCGGCCTTCGTTCAAGGCCGCGCCATCGGCGGACTGGTGAAACGCTTCGGCGAAGTCAAACTGATCTGGATGAGCCTGATCGTGGTCTCGCTGAGCCTGCTTCTGATTCCCTTGGCAGGAGGACTCGTTAGCCTGCTGTTTGCCTTGGGAGTCTTTGCCATCGGATCCGGAGTCAATCGCGCTCCCACCATGGGTCTGATCTCGAGCAACTCGCCAGCCGACGAGCAGGGGGCGAATCTCGGCGTGGCTCAAAGCGTAGGTGCCTTGGCGAGAATCCTGGGGCCTCTGCTGGCGACCACTCTCTATGCGCGCTCAGTGGCGCTGCCCTATTTCTTGTGCGCAGGGATCGCGCTCGCCGCCGGTGTGGTCGCCTGGATGCGCTTGCGCCCAGCGGTCAAGGCTTCCTAACGCGACCCCAACCGTGCCCGGATCGAAACCTTGCCTCCGGGCCGATGGGCCATGACTGTGTCGAAATGAACAGCGAGCGCCAGTGATCATGGCGAAGGCCGAACACATGGCACCGCAGCTCTGTTTCTTATGAAACCGCCATTGATGGAGTCCGCCCCCGGTCCCGAGACCACGATCGACGGTATCCGTTACCTCTACTTTGGCGGCACGAGCTACCTAGGGCTCCACGGACATCCACAAGTGATTGAGGCAGGATGCGTGGCCCTCAAGAAATACGGCGTGCATACGGCCACCACCCGGGCCGGGTTCGGCACGAGCCCACTGGTGCTCGAAGTGGAGAAGCTCGCGCAACGCTTCTTTGCGGCCGACGACGCGTTTTATTTCTCCGCAGGGTACTCCGCTAACCATATACTCATGCCGGTCTTGGCCAGAACGGCCGCCGCCATCTTCCTGGATGAGCATGCCCACTTCTGCCTCGAGGAAGCGGTTCGACTCACCGGAAAGCCGGTGCACCGCTTTCGTCACCAGGACGCCGCGAACCTTCGATCGCAACTGGAAAACCACCTACCCGCAGGTGGAGCCCCGCTGGTGCTGTCGGACGGGGTAGTCTCCGCGACGGGACGGGTGGCCCCCGTCCGAAATTTGATCGAAGTGCTGTCTCGATTCGCCCCGGCGATGCTGCATCTCGACGACGCCCACGGATTCGGGGTCCTGGGTGAAAACGGGCGCGGAACTTGGGAGGCCGCGGGACTGTGGAATCACGTGAACGGTGGAGAGCCCTTCGAAGGAGTGGCTTTGAGCGTCTGCGGAACTTTGGCCAAAGCGCTGGGTGGCTTCGGAGGAATTGTTACAGGAACGGAGGAGTTCGTGGGAGCCAGCCGGACCTCTTCCCACTACTTCGACGGAGCGAGCGCTCCGGCTTGTCCGTTGGCAGGATCAACCGCTGCGGCGCTTGGACTGCTCTTGTCAGATCCATCCCCACGCGATCGATTGCGACGGGCGGTGCGCCGCGTTCGCCGAGGCCTACAGGATCTTGGAATCCAAGTCAGTGACGAGGCTTCCGCCAACATTGGGTTCACCGTGGGAGAGGCATCCCACATGCGCCGGCTTCATGAGCATCTCCTCGAGCAAAGAATCCTGGTACCCTATCTCCCCGCCTACAGCGGGGTGGGCGCCGAAGGAATTCTTCGACTGGCCGTATGCTCCGAGCACACCGACGCCATGATCGACCGCTTGCTCCAGGCGCTCCGCAAAGCAGTCGGGCGGATTTAGGCCCAACGAATCCGTCGTGACAATTGCCGGGTGAGGCGCATCCGCGCCATCAGAAAATCCCGACTCCGTCGAGGCCTGAAAAGCGGTAGAGGGCTCTGGGCATTACCCACAGGTTCAGAAGATCTTCGCCTCCTATCCCAACGGGATAGCGTCTCAAAGCCCAGGGTTGGGAGGAACGAGCTACCCTGGGAAAAGCGCCATAGAATTCACAACCCCATCGTGGGTTGCGGTTGGTTGGGGGTGTTAGCCGATCCAGTCGCAACCCACGATGGGGTTGTCAGAAAACGGCGACTAACCCAGGGTAGGCGCTCCTGCGTCGCGCCAACCCTGGGCTTTGAGGCGGAATCCCTTTGGGATTCTAACATTTGGTCGAAGAACTTGTGGGTAATACTGAGAGTCCTCTACCGCTTTTCCGCCCTCCCCGGAGGGGAATCCCGGCGATCCTCCCCCACTTCCGACGCTCCCCCGCCGCCACGTTTTTCTCGCCCTCAAGAAAACGGCAGCGTTACCCTCCCTCCACATGAAACCCCTGCCCATCCGCACCTTCATGCCGATGCTGACGCTCACGCTCGCCCTCGCGCTCGCTGTTCAGAACGCCGTGACGGCGGAGCTGCCCGTGAAACAGGGTCTCATCCTCGCATTGGATGCAGCTCGTCAGCCCGAGTTGCTGGAGTCCGCCGGCCTTCCAGCCATTGGAAACGGGTCACCCCTCGGCCGATGGATGGCCTCACCCGCCAGTCTCACGCCTTTCGCCATCCAACCCACGCCCGCCCAACGTCCCCGGTACCTGGCGAACGGTTCGGAAGCGCTGGTGCGATTCGATGGAAAGGACGACTTCCTCATCCTGTCCGGGTCCAAACGAGCCACCCGTGAAATCACCGTGTTCGTGCTCGCCGCTCCCCAGGCGAATCCCGGCCCCTTCGTCGGGCTCCTCGCGGGCGCTGCCTGGGGACAGAACGACTACACGAGCGGGTTCAACCTCGACTTCGGCAACGTCGCCACGCCTCAGCTGAGTGCACTGAACCTCGAAACCGCAGGTAGTCCTGGATTCCAAAACCTCATTCAGCCGGGCAAGAACCTCCCGGCAACGCTCCCGTTCGGTGGCTTTCACGTATTCACGGTCCGATCTAAGATCGGCGCCCACGGCAACGAAGTCTTTCTCGATGGCCTCAAGCTGGCCGATAAACCCCGCGCCGAATCCATCCTCGCACTGGATGAAATCAGCATCGGCGCGCGCTTCTATTCCAACGACCCTGCGGAGCCGCCGTTCGCCCAAGGCATGTTCCAGGGGGACATCACGCTGGTGGCACTGTACGATCGAGTACTGACCAACGAGGAGCGCCAGCAGGTCGAACAAGCCCTGCTCTCCCGGGCCGCCGCTCTCAACGCACTAGCCGCGGGGGGCAGTGGACATTCGCTCGAAACTCTGAAAGATCCGCCCCTCGTGCAACTATTAGTGCCAGGTTTCGCCGTGGAGGAACTGCCGCTCTCGCTTCGCAATCTGACCGGAATTCGCTACCGTCACGACGGCAAGCTGGTTGCCCTCGGCTACGACGGTCGGATCCATTTGGCGACCGACACCGATGGGGATGGACGCGAGGATCGTTCGACGGTGTTCTGGGACAAGTCGCCGCTGCGCGGTCCCATCGGCATGGCTCTGCTGCCCGCCAACGACCCGCGCGGCGACGGCGTCTTCGTCGCGAGCAAAGGGAAAGTCTCACTGTTCCTGGACAAGAACCGCGATGGTGAGGCCGATGAGGAAATCGTGGTCGCGTCCGGATGGACGGAGATCGCTCAGAACGTCGACGCCGTCGGACTCGCTGTGGATCCCCGGGACGGATCGATCTATTTTGGCTTGGGAACCGAAAACTATGCCAATGCCTATTTGATCGATCGCGCCACCGGCAAATCCGCCTTCAAGCTCACCACGGAACACGGAACCATCCAGCGGGTTTCCGCCGATTTCTCCCGACGCGAAACGTTCTGTACCGGAGTCCGCTTCACCTGCGCCCTCGCCTTCAACCGCCACGGAGATCTCTTCGCCAGCGAGCAGGAAGGTGCCACCTGGCTTCCAAACGGTAATCCCTTCGATGAACTGCTCCATATCCAACGTGGCCTCCACTACGGGTTTCCGCCACGACACCCCCGACACCTCCCTCAGGTGATCGACGAGCCGGCCGTATTCGAATATGGCCCCCAGCACCAGAGCACGGTGGGCATGATCTTCAACGAGGGGGTGAACGGTGGCCCCAGCTTCGGACCGGCCCGCTGGGCGGGTGATGCGCTCGTCTGCGGGGAATCCCGGGGCAAGCTCTACCGGACCCAGTTAGTGAAAACCCCCGGCGGCTACGTGGCACAGAACCACCTAATCGGAACGCTCGGGATGCTGCTGGTCGACACCTGCGTGACTCCGCAGGGAGACCTCCTGCTGGCCTGTCATAGCGGGCCTCCCGACTGGGGCAGCGGTCCCGCCGGACAAGGAAAGGTCTTTCGAGTGCGCTGGGTCGGAAAGGAAACGCCGCAACCGGTTTACGTCTGGGCCTCCGCCCCCGACGAATTTAGAATCGCGTTCGACCGCACGCTCACCGACGCTGACTGGAAGGGCGCACGCGAGAAGGTGCGGATCGAAGCCGGCCGCTTCGTCAGCGCGGGCGACCGATACGAGACTATGCGTCCCGGCTATCAAGTCGTACGCGATCAGATGTCTTCTCCGAGGCGCTGGGTCGAAATCCAAAGCCTCTCGCTCTCCGCAGATCGCCGCACACTGGTGCTGCGAGTCCCTCGCCAGACTCAGCGGGAAACCTACGCGATAACCCTTCCCCTGCCCGGCTCCTGGGAAACCTCCAGCCCGATTCGCCAGCGACCCGAAATCGACCTCGCCCTGACGCTCAACGGCGTCTACCTCACCACCGAGAGCTCCGAGGGAACTCAACAGATCGTTCTCCCGCATCCCTCCCTCCCGGTGTGGAGAGAATGGACTGCCGGATCTGCGGACCACGAAGCGCTTAGCCGCCGGCTCACCTCCGGAGCATCTGAAGTATCGTGGAGAGTGAAGGGCCTGGTGAACCGAGCGAACATCTTCGTCCCGGCCGTGCAACCGGGTGCCTCGCTGGATTGGGATCTCGCCGCGGATCCGTTCGCAAATCGAATGATGACCGTGCGAGCGGATATCTCCTCTGACGGGCCTCGCGAGTTGCCGCTGGTCGCTGTTGCCGGAACACCCTGGGGGTCGTTTGAGCTGAAAGGAGTTGCGAAGACCGATGGGAGTGGCAGCGGGACTGGAAGCGGGATCGACTACGTCCTTGAGGATCGAGTCCGATCGGTTCCACTGAGCAGACTCGCGTTGCCGTGGGCTTCAGGCTCGACAAGTAACTCACCCGGGCAGGTGATCGCCCGAACGGATGTGCAGGGAAACTGGCTGAGAGGCCGGAGAGTCTTTCTCTCCGAGGGAGGATGCGCAACCTGCCACGCGATTCGAGGCGAAGGGGTGGCGTTCGGACCCGATCTGTCCAATCTAGTTCATCGGGATCGAGATTCCGTTCTGCAAGACATCACCCGCCCATCGGCCACGATCAACCCCGACCAGGCAGGCAGTTTGGTCACACTGAAGAGCGGCAGCCAGATCGCCGGTATAGTTCGATCCTTGACGGAAAGCCGCTTAACGCTGCGGCTCCCCGGAAATGTCGAGGTCGATCAGGCGCGTGCCGATGTGGTATCCATCGAACCGTTGAAAACCTCGTTGATGCCGGAGAACCTCATCCACGCGCTGAGCGGGGAGCAAGTGGAGGACCTGCTCACCTTCCTGCTCACCAATCCGCTGGACGTCACGTCCATCACTCGGCTCGATCCGCCCATGCCGCGGGCCAGGGCCTGGAAAGAAGTGGCGCCGTTCCTAGCAAGCGGAGGGACTGCAACTGTCTCACCTCGCCCCCTGCGACTCCTGCTCTGCGTGGACGACAAAGACCATGGGATCGATGAACATGACTACCCGCTCTGGCAAAAACGCTGGTCAAAACTTCTCCCGTTGGCCGATGGCGTCAAAGTCCGCACCCATGCGGGTTTTCCTACCGCCCAACAGCTCAGCGAAACCGACGTGGCAATCTTCTATTCCCGGAACGCGGGTTGGAGCACCAGCTCAGCCTCGATCCTGGACGACTATCAGAAGCGAGGCGGAGGTCTGGTCTATCTCCACTGGGCCATGCAGGGACGCCAGGACGCCCTGGCCTATGCGGAGCGAATCGGGATCGCGATGGGTGCGGGCTCGAAGTATCGCCACGGGGACATGGAGTTGAATTTCACCGCGCCTGAACATCCCATCACGCGCGGGTTCCAGTCGTTGAAACTCGTGGATGAAACCTACTGGGCCTTCCACGGCGATGAGAACCATCTACGAGTTCTGGCCCGCGCGACCGAAGAGGCGTCGCCCCGAACTCAACTCTGGGCGTACGAGCGACACCAGGGCCGTGTCTTCGGCAGCATCCCCGGTCACTACATGTGGACCTTCGATGACCCGCTCTACCGCATCCTCGTGCTGCGAGGGATCGCTTGGGCGGCCAAGGACCCCGATGTCGATCGGCTACTCGAACTCTCCACCATCGGCGCCCGCATCACTCCGGACTAACTCCGCGACCGGTTTCTGCGGCTGGGGAAAGAGTTGAACCGCGAAGGACGCAAAGGACCCTATGTCTGAAAGGAAAAGGAATCCTGCTTTTCCTGTTCCCTTCGGATTCCCCATCGCGTCCATTGCGTCCATTGCGGTTTAAAACGCCGGTCCCCTTCCCTTCCCGGCCTGGGATGCCGCTTCAAGACCGGCGCCCAAACAGCTGCGCGAACAGTTCTTGGGACCGTTTCACACCGACCTCGCTCAAGCCGACAGATTTGGCCTTCCCCACAGGATCGGAGATGTAACCCTTCTTGTGGAGCCGCTCCATCGCCGCCCAACTCTGTCCTTTCCACGCACAGGGAAAACCTCTGTCCGTGAAAGTTGTCAGGTGTAAGAGCGCGAGAACCGCGTCATCAACTTTGTCTTCGTCATAGTCCATAGTCTGAAAAATAGGATCCGGTGAAAGCAACGCCAACGGAAATTTTCTAGTGCCTGAGTTCCTTTCGAATTTTTTCTACCACCTGCCTGAACTCTTGCTCAAGCGCTGGGCTGCACCCCTGACACGCATGGACGACCTGTTCCGCCCAATCGACATACTCGCGCTTTCGGGCGAGCGACCAACTCGGGGGTTCATCGGAGGACAGGTCCGAGACATTGCAGATCTTGTCTGCCACCTTGATGCACTGTGCCGGGCGCGAAAGATGCGGGGCGTGCTCGATCTGGCGCCGCTTTCGATCAACTTGAGAAAGCGTGCGGTCATCGGTCACCTCCTCCACTAGGCGACACACCGACTCGCCAAAACGATGGCTCAACTCTTCGCGCGTCACGGTGGTGTCCTCCAGGGTGTCATGGAGGATAGCCGCCTGAAGAACGGCCAACTCACTCACCCCGCCGACTCGAGCCAAGATCTCGGCGACCGCTATCGGGTGGTTGATGTAGGGGGTGGCAGCTGCGTTCTTGCGACGCTGCGTGCTGTGCAAGCTCGCGGCCAACTGAATGGCCGCCAACAAAGATGCTATATCGGTGTTCATCGGTTTAGCTGTTAGAAATCTTCGCAACTTGGCCCTGAGCCTCTGTGTGGCCCCAGGCAGCACTGCTTGAAATCGTCCCAATCTACATAGAATTGAAACGGAACTCTGGCGGGGTCGATTTCAACATGCCCTGATCCCGTCAATCGCACGACCGCAAACTCGCACAATATTCCGGAGACGCTGAATAGAACGCCCCCGTCAGCCACATTCTCGGCCACCGCCTGGCAGGGCACCCCAGCGAGCCCATGAAGCAGTGATCGTTCCACCTCGAACTCTGCTGTCAAATGTCGCGCACGCCTGGTCCTGAGACGAATCCAGGGCCGACGGAACCGCATCTTGGGCGATGACTTTGATGAACCAGAGCCCGGTAGAATAAAATCGCGAGGATTGGGTGACATATGGAGTGCGGCAGACCTCTGCCGCTTTGACCTAAACAACGGAGCTGATATCCCACTCCGCCGCGCGGGAAAACTGCAGAGGGTTCTAAGCATTACCCACAAGTTCGGAAGCAAGTTGGTTTAGCTTAACGCCAGAGAGTCGCGACCGCTAGAGCAGCCACAGCCGCGCAAGCAACCGCCACTTTGAGAGCTTGAGGACGCATGTGAAATGGGTCGACTCACCGATGGCGACCCGACCCAGGATCAGAGCGCCATCGAAAAGTGCGTTTTTCGAAGCGTTCATTGAGGATCCCTGATTTTTTCGATCGCGGAGGCCCATCCGGCAAACCCAGCAACGAGTAAACCAGGCTCGGCTGCCGAATCATCGCTTCGATGTTTCGATCGCTCAGTCTGATGAATGCACAACAAGTTCCCATAACCAGAAGAAAGGGGCCCCGAACCCGCAGGGTTCACAAAAATTAGCCGGGGGTGTCCGCACCCCCGGGAACCATTAGAAATATCGAGCATCGCGCAGCGATGCCACGCCTTTCTGAGACTTGCTTCACCCGTAATCAACGAACCTGATCCGTTCGTCACTCCAAGATCCGGAAGGTGGCACGCCTTTCAGGGTGCTGTTCAATAGGGGGCCGACAGACGGGGGGGTCGCTGCGCAGGGCATTAGGTAACACCGCGTCGAACGGACCGCCAGTATGCCCAGGGCCAGACTGCAAACATCACGAGGAGCAAATAGTAGACCGCCCCGGAAACAGGTTCCCGGTCGCGGAGCAGCTCGATAGGCGAAAGTCCTCTGAGCAGAACTCCAAATGCAATCTCAGTCGTCACCAACATGACAAACGCACTCATTCCGACCTTCAACTGAACCGACCCACGTTCGCCGAAACCAATCCGCCGACTTATCCATCGACCGACTATGACAATCGCGATCAGCATGAACGGCATTTCCATCAACTCTGCTGTCCTAACTCCGAATCGCGGGACTAACCATAATGTTCGGAATATCCCAAGCAGAAAACCAGTTCCAAACACCCACACGAAATAGGCCGCCGCTAGTTTTATGATTTGCACAAGGATGGCCGCGTTCTGGGTCCGCTAAGGCTCTGGTGCAGGCGGTGTTCTGCCCTTCCTCCGAAACTGCTCAGCGACGCACCGCCAAAGGCACACAGAATGGAGTCGAGAGGCAACGTGGGCGTTCGCGTGCATCTGATCCGGCTCAGGCACGCCGCCACGCGGCGTTGCCTGGACCCTTTCTCGTTAGGCGGCGCGGTCATTACGCTCGAGGCAACTCTAGGTCGGATCTCCGATAGAATGGCTCGGCGGTCGGGACGCCCTCCGGCACCGCGACGACGAAACGCGGACCACCCAGCGCATCCGCTCGCGCAATGAAATCACGGATCGCGCGCTCTTCGGGGCGGTCAAGCACCAAGGTCGCCAATAGCTCTGGCGCGGCGTCGCTTGATGACAGCCAAGCCAGCCAGACACCGGCTACGTTTGAATCTGCCCTGCAAACGTCAAGGAGCTGCGCTCGAAATGCGGCCCCGAGCTCGGATGGCTCGACCGAACGAAATTTTGAGCCTCGAGCAAGCGCGTCGCCGAAGCGCTCCGTGGCCGGGAGTTTCGTGGGCGTAGCATCATGATTAAGTCGCTTCGTTTTTTTATTGGCGCCGATCAGCCACATACACCACCCAATCGCAACAGCGATGAGAGCAGCGATTACTATTCCCACGGGCTGAAGCATAGGCCGCCTAACGCCTCGCGGAGAGCCACAGCCCGCCGAATCTCGAGAGCGCAGTGACGAAGACCGTGATGATCGAGTTGGAACTCATGTAAAATGGTAGTGCGCTAAGGGCTGTTGGCTCGACTGCGCTGGTTGGACGAAGCCGCTACGCGGAGGCCTTCGGCTGGGAGGGTGTCAGAGGATTGCTTCTGAGTCCTGAGTGTCATCCAGATCATTCGCTTCGCAGTTCAAAAGGTAATCTGTCGTAGCAGAGCCCCCGCAGCGACAG
>JAEUHE010000025.1 GCA_016793885.1 Verrucomicrobiales bacterium | reverse complement strand
GGGGTTGTGGATTCTATGGCGTTTTCCCCAGGGTAGCTCGTTCCTCCCAACCCTGGGCTTTGAGGCGCAATCCCGTTGGGATAGGGAGGAAGCCCTCCGAACTTGTGGGTAATGCTCAGGGCACGACACCGCTTTTCCTTCGCCCGAGTTTAGTCCCTCCAACGGTGGCGTTTACAATAGGCACACCAGCAGCCACTCCGCCACGCGCAGGAAAAGCGGAGACTTGTCTCCGCACTCCATGGCGCTTTGTTCCTTCGCCGGAGACTACACAGCTCTGGACACCGAAGCGAGGCCCGGTTCATGGAGAGCCTGTCGGACCTAGGCTCATTGCCACGCCCTCAAATTCGTTCGAAGTAGCGCTGCTTCTCCCAATCGGTGACGGCGTCGTTGAACGCTTGATTCTCCAATCGGGCGTGGTGAACGTAGAAGTCGACCACTCCGTCGCCGAAGGCGGAGCGCGCCAGCTTGCTCTCGTTGAGTGATTCGGCGGCTTCGCGGAGGCTGCTCGGAAGCCTCTTCAGATCCTTATCGATGTAGGCGTTGCCTGAGTAGGCTGGCCCGCAGTCCAGATTTTCTCGGACCCCTGCCATTCCGGCGGCGAGCATCGCAGCGAACGCCAGATAAGGGTTGGCATCGGCCCCGGGCATGCGGTTTTCGAGTCGGAACGAATTCTTTTGTCCGACGATCCGAAAGCCGCAGGTTCGGTTGTCATTCGACCAGGCCATTCGAGTGGGAGCCCAGCTGCCTGCTTGGTACCGCTTGTAGCTGTTGATGGTCGGCGCGTAGAACAGACAGAGTTCGGGGCTATACTTCATCAAGCCGCCGAGAAATTGACGGAAGAGCTTGGATCCGGGGATGTTTTCCTGAGCCGGTCCCGACTTAGGCAGGGGCGCCCAGAACACATTCTTGCCTTTGCTCCACAGGCTCATGTGGATGTGACACGAGTTGCCAGCTTCAGAGGGCGCAACCTTCGCCATGAAGGTTACCGCTTGACCATGCTGATCGGCGATTTCCTTAACCCCTTGCTTGAAGAGCACATGTTGGTCGGCGATGGGGAGCGGTTCCCCGTAAGTGAAGTTAATTTCATGCTGACCGCGGCTCCATTCGCCTTTGCTGCTTTCGACGGGGATTTCCGCCTCAGTCATCCCGTTGCGGATCGCGCGCATCAGCGGCTCGTCTCGCGTGGGTTGCATGACATGGTAGTCAATGCGGTAGTCGCTCGAGGGCTGCAGATTTCGGTAGCCGGCCTCAAAGGCGGAGTGGTAGGTCTGCTTGAAGAGGTAAAACTCCAGTTCGCTGGCGCAGAAGCAGGTGAAGCCCTGCTGGGCGAGGCGATCCAGTTGGGCGTGCAGCACGGAGCGTGGAGCCTCTGCCACCGGGCTGCCATCCTCCCTCTGGAAGTCGCAGAGAATGATGGCGGTGCCGGGTTGCCAGGGAACCCGGCGCAGCGTGGAGAGATCGGGCTTCATGGCGAAGTCGCCAAAGCCGGACTCCCAATTGGCCAGGGCGAAGCCTTCCAGCGGATCCATCTCCATGTTTACCGTGAGCAGATAATTGCATCCGTGGGTTCCGTGTCCCACGACCTCTTTGAGGAAGAAATCAGCGCGGAATCGTTTTCCTACCAGCCGGCCGAAGGGGTCGGGAGCGGCAACGATGACGGTATCGATGGATTTATTTCGGACGCACTGGGCCAGTTCGCTGAGCTTCATATTCTCGGGGGATGCTTAGTCGGCAATGTAAATATTCTTCAACTCGGTGTAACCATCCATCGCTCCCATGCCGAGATCGCGGCCGATGCCACTGGTCTTGAAGCCGCCAAAGGGCGCTTCAACGTGGACACTGCTATGGGTGTTGACACTGAGAACTCCGCTTTGCACGAGCCGACTTACTCGAATGGCCCGGCGGAGATCGTTCGTCCAGATCGATCCGCTCAATCCATAGGGCGAGGCATTGACTTCCCTGATCATTTCGGCCTCTTGGGTGAAGGGGACGATAGCAACGACTGGGCCGAAGATTTCTTCTTTCCAGCAGCGGTCCTGTCGGCCGGGGTTGAGGAGGACAGCTGGGTTGAGGTAGTAGCCTGGCCCGCTGGGGCGATCGCCGCCGCAGGCGAAGCGCGTTCCCTGGGATCGGGCATCGTTGAGGAACTGCTCGACGGTGGTCCGCTGATCGGCCGAGACCAGGGGGCCGAGTTGGGTATCGGGGAGGGATGGGTCGCCGACTTTCAATTGGCGGGTGGCAGCGACGAAGATCTCCACGAACTCGTCATGGATCGACTGCTCCACAAACAGGCGGCTGCGGGCGCAGCAATCCTGCCCGGTGTTGGCGAACACGCTCAAGGGGGAGGCTTCGGCGGCCTTTCTCCAATCGCTGTCGGCGAACACGATATTGGGCGACTTGCCCCCCAGTTCCAGCGAGATGCGTTTCAGATCACGCGAGCAAAGCTCCATGATTCGGCGTCCCACTTCGGTGGAGCCGGTGAAGGAGACTTTGCGCACCAGCGGGTGGGTGACCAGGGCATCACCGATGGTCGATCCGCTTCCTGGAATCACCTGAAGCACTCCGGGCGGGAGCCCTGCGGAATGGGCGAGTTCACCGAGCAGCAGGGCGGTGAGCGGAGATATGGAAGCCGGCTTGAGAATCACGCAATTGCCGGCGGCGAGCGCCGGGGCTACCTTCCAGCAGGCGATGGGGAACGGAAAATTCCAGGGCACGATCGCGGCCACCACTCCCATGGATTGCTTCAAGGTGAAGTCGAGACCGCCACGAGAGACGGGGATGGTCTGGCCGAAGAACTTGGTGACGGCCCCGGCATAGTATTCGAACACACGCGCTCCCAGGCCGGCTTCATCGCGAGCATCGGAGATCGGTTTCCCGATTTGGAGCATCTCCAGTTGAGCGATGTGCTCGAGGTTCTCTCGCAGCACTCGGGCGACGTTGAAGAGGATCTCGGTACGCTTCCCGGGCGCCAGATCCCGCCATCCCGATTCCCAAGCGGTCTGCGCGCTCTGGATGGCTTTCTCCAGATCCGCTGGATCGGCCGAGGCAACCTCGGCGAACGGCTGCCCGGTGGCCGGATTGATCAGGCGAGCGGGACGGTTCGATTGAGCTGGGTGCCAAGCACCGTCGATAAAGGGTCGGTTTGGTGTCGTTTGCATCGTTACAAGGCGCCTACGCTATCCATCTCGGCGAAAGATTCCAGCTGGAAGAGGGGACTCGAGGGATTTCGAGTTCCCTCCGGCAGAGTCCTGAGCTATGCATAGGATCGGTTTGTGGCATGAGCACTAAGTTTATTTTCGATTTAAAGAGCGAAGACCGCCGACGTGATCTGCCTCGGAAGCTCATCATCGGTCTCAAAGAAAACGAGAGCATCCGTCACGTCGTGCTGAAGTTGCTCGGCTTCGTTTTGTTTTATCGGGACCGACTCGAGATCGAGGGGGATGTGATGAACGATAACATCCCGTTCGAACCGGACCTGGTGCAGCTAGACTACACCCTGCAGCCGGTCCTTTGGGTGGAATGTGGGGAATGTGGGGTGAGTAAGCTGAACAAGCTCGCGGTGAAGGTTCCGGAGGCCGAGATCTGGGTGCTCAAGGCTGGAACCGCGGAAGCACGTCACTTGCTGGCTGTCATAGAGAAGGAGGAATTGCGCCGGGACCGCTACCAGATCCTCGGTTTCGAGTCGGAAATGATCCAGGAGCTCTGCCATTTGGTGAAGCCCCGCAACGAATTAGTGTGGGTCGTGGGTGATTTCGACCCGCCGGCCCTGCAGTTTGACTTCAACGGTCTCTGGTTCGACTCGTCCTTCTTGCTGCTGAAACACTAACGCTTCTTGGTCTTCATCGACAGGATGCTCGCCCCGTGGGTCACGATGCCGCTTCCTCCGGTGATGACGCGTCGGACCGGTTCGCCGGTCTTGGGGTCCTTGGTCAGGGCCGCTTCGCTCATGCGTTGCTCCACTTCGAATCGGCGCGGTTTTTTTCGAGGATTCTCCGGGATGGTTTCGTAAATGTAAGTGGCCATGGGGGGTGAGTTGAGACGGGTTTAAGACGGTTTGGCCGGTGATTTGGCATCCCGGTAAAACTTCTTCTCCCAGGTCTTCTGTTTGGTTCCGGCTTCTCGGAGGAAGGGCGCCAGGGAAGCCATATTCAGGAAGGCCTCATTAATCCCTTGGAACGGTTGCTTCAACGGCCGCGCAAAATCGACAAATAGCACCACCCGGTAGCCATCCGTATCGTTCCACACCTCATGATTGAAGGTGTCGTCGAAGATGAGTGATTTGCCTTCACTCCAGTGGTGAATGTCGTTGCCGATCCGGATGCGCACCCTTTCGCGCGGTTCGGGCACCATGAGTCCGAGGTGGAAGCGGAGGATTCCATTGAAAGCTCCCCGGTGCGCGGGGATATGCTTGTGCGGGGCTAGAATGGAAAAAAAGGCCGTTTTCATCCCCGGAATCTTCCCGAGTAGTCGCATGGTCTCCGGGCACCTTTTCGCGTTTTCCCGACAATCCATCCCGATGCCAGCCAGGAAGTAGGTCTTCCACTGGTCGTCGGTGGTGATCATATGCACTTCCTTCAGGATTTCGTGAAAACTGGGCATCTGGTCCTTAAACTTCATGACCTGATCCAGTTCGGCGCGAATCAATTTCCATTCGCTCTCGACCTCTTTCGCCCATCCGAAGGTGCTGGAGTCATACACCGGGGGGTCTCCGTAAACCGAAACTCCGGCCACGCGACGTTCGAGCCAGTCCTGAACGGCCAATCCGGTCTTCTGCAGAAAGCTTCGTGGTTTTTGAATGCGAATCGTACGGTCACAGAGATTCATCCCGACCAGCGCGGGGTTCTTCGACTTCTCAAAGCTGCCTGAGGTGGATGGTATGGTTTGCATGGTCTCGCCAAATCCCCGTCACATTACCGAAAACTCTTTCGTTTGAGAACCCCCTTTTCACATCTCCTTTTGCCTCGGCGGCAAAGACTTCCAGCCAACCGGCCAAATTCTCCCTCCGGAGCTGGCTGCCCCGTCATTTATTCCCCGGCTCTTTCGTCCTCCTCCGTTTGAACGATCGGGGTGTGGGGGCGCCCTCGGAGTGTCCGACTAGTGTTACATCAATATTACAAGGAGGTTAACCTTTCTTGTCGTGGACCCGGTCCGTCCCGGTGACGGGTTGGCTCGGGGGTTGCTAACTTGCCTGTCGTTGTCATGACAAAATGAGCGAATGCCTGAGGTAGTGGGCATCGGAAACGCGGGTGGGCGGGAGGGGGTAGCCCCTTCTACTCCACGACGGAGTGAGCTCTTGTGCTTGGGTCCCTTCGGATCTCACGAGCGATTCAAAACTCCGCAAACCGGCGAGAAGGTCGGGTGACCGGCCTGCTCCCTCCTCCTCTACAAATGGACAAACTATGCGCGAGATACTGAAGAAGCTGATGGCTTGCGGTGTGGTGATGGTGCTGAGTTCGACTCATTATCCTACCGTCGTGGCTGCGCCGAGCGTGGTGTTGAACGAAGTGCTGGCCTATTCCGCCGCGCCGACCATTTCGGCGCTGACCAACATTCTTGACTGGGTGGAGTTGCGCAATATCAGCGACCAAGATGTCGAGCTTGCGGGTTTGAGCTTGAGCGACGACGAAACGAACCCGCAGCGGTGGGTGTTTCCCCCCGGAGCTCGGATCAAGGCCCAGGGTTTCCTGGTAGTCCTGTGTTCCGATGATTTTCCTCCTTCCGTTCGGCTCGACGGCCCCTTTCTGAACACCGGCTTTGGATTGGCCTCCAGTGGGGAAACTCTCGTGCTGTATGATCGTCCCCAGGATGGAGGGGAGGCGGTCGATACCTTGAAGTTCGGGCTGCAGGCGATGGATTGTTCGGTGGGACGTTTCCCGGACGGGACCGGTGCGTGGACTCTGACGCCTCCCACCGCCGGTGGCGCCAATCGGGGCATGCGGCTAGGCGACCCGCAGCGACTTCGGATTAACGAGTGGATGTCGAATCCGGTGTCCGGCGATGACTATTTCGAGCTGTTCAATCCGGATGCATTCCCCGTCTCGTTGGAGGGTCTGTTCCTGACGGATGACTTCAAGAAGCGGGATAAATCTCCGATTGCCGCGCTGTCGTTCCTGGGGAGTGGAGACGGTGCCTATCGAGTATTCCATGCCGACAAGCTCGTGGAAAAGGGCGCTGATCATGTGAGCTTTGCGCTGAGCGACGAAGGGGAGCAGCTTGGATTGTTCGATGGGTTTGGATTTCCCATCGACGGGTTCCGGTTTGAGTCCCAGGAGCCGGGGATTGCACACGGTCGCTTTCCTGATGGTGCTACCAACATAGTGAACTTCGGCATGAACTCGTCGCCTGATCAGCCGAACATGCTTCCGTTGCCCCAGTTGGTGATCAACGAAGTTTTGAGCCATGCGGATGAACCGCTGGAAGACTCGATCGAGGTGCTCAATCTGTCCTCTGAGTCGATGGATTTGAGCGGCTGGTTCATGAGCGACAATCTCAGTCGACCGCGGAAGTTCAAAGTTCCTTATGGAACCGTGATCGAGCCGGGGAAGTTCGTGACCTTCTACAAGAACCTATTGCAGCCGGTTCCGGGAGTCCTGCCCGGGTTTTCCTTCAACTCTGCTCATGGGGATGAGTTTCATCTGTTCGCCGCGGATGGTGAGGGTCGATTGACCGGTTTGCGCGCGACTGTCACCTTCGGGCCAGCACCCAATGGGATCCCTTTTGGCCGATTCCTTACCAGCCAAGGACCTGAATTCATCACTCTGACGCACGTGACGTTTGGCACCGGAATCGTGGCCACCAATGCTCCCGAGCTGTTGCCCGAGTTTCGCCGGGGTCAAGGGGCGCCCAACGCCAGCCCGGTCATGGGGCCGCTCGTTCTCACCGAGATCATGTATCACCCCAGCGATCTTTCGCCAGAGGACCGGCCTTTGCGCGAGTTCATCGAGATTCAGAGCATCAGCAATCGGGAAGAGCTGTTATATGATCCTCTCGCAACGACGAATTGCTGGCAGCTGCGCGGTGCGGTCTCCTTTACCTTTCCCTTCGGAGTGGTTGTTCGGCCTGGCGAGCGGCTGTTGGTCGTGGGGTTCGATCCGCTGGCCGAACCTGAGCTGGCTGCCGACTTCCGCAATTACTATGAAGTTGCGGCTGAGGTGCCCCTGTTCGGCCCTTTCGATGGCCAGTTGAGCAACGGAGGGGGAGAGGCACTGGAGCTGCATCGGCCCGATATTCCTCAGTTCTGGTTCGATCCTGACTTTGGGTACATCCCCTATATCTTGGTCGACCGTATCGGCTATGGAGACCGCGCTCCTTGGCCGGCTGCCGCCGACGGGACCGGATACTCCCTTCAGCGCACGGATCTCTCGGTGTATGGCAACGATCCAGTGCTCTGGCAGGCCGCCGCTCCTACAGCAGGCACGGGCAATTTGCCAGCCGGTGGGCCTGTTCCCGTTGTCCTGGGAAGTTTGGATCCCATCGAGGCGGAGCCCGGCATGAATGTGGAGCTGGCAGCTCCTATCGCTGAGGCGACGGCCTTTCAATGGTATTGGAATGGGGTCAAGATCGCGGGTGCAACCTCCTCCTTGTTAGCGCTGCCCGACTTCTCCGTGGCAATGACCGGGAGCTATTCGGTTTTGGCGTCGACGGACTTCGGATCTGTTTCGTTGAACGTGGAGGTTGGCGTTCGAATGGCGCCCTTGATCACGACTCAGCCCCGCCGGCAGACCCTGAGTCTGGACGACCAAGCGGTCTTTTTTGCCACAGCACGCGGCACCCCGCCGTTTTCCTACCAGTGGCTGCGGGATGCCTCGCCGATGGAGGGGGAGACCAATGCGGTGCTTCGGTTGCCTGGACGCGCGGAAAATCAGGGCGTCTATTCCGTGGTTATTTCCAATCGAGTCGGCGCGGTGACCAGCGAGGGGGCCGCATTGGAACTCTCGTTGCGCCCTGGAATTGTGACGGCTCCGGTGACGGCTGCGGCCTTTTTCGGACAGTCAGCCCAATTTGAGGTTAAGGCCTCGGGCGCTCCTCCGTTGGGCTATCAATGGTATCGGAACACTCTGCCGATCCAGGGGGCTGAGCAGTCCGTGTTAAGGCTTACCGACATCAAGCCCCAGGATGGGGCGCTCTATTCAGTGGTGATCACCAATGCGCACGGTGCGGTGCGAAGCGCGGCGGTTCCCTTGCTGGTTTCAGAGCTTCCGATGATCAGTATTACTGCGGATCGCAAGGACGTCTCGGAATCGGATACCGAGATGGTGTTCACCCTGACCCGCACAGGCAGCCTGTCCATTCCGTCCTCGGTAGGTTTTGGTCTCGCTGGTTCGGCGCTTTGGGGGGTGGACCACGCCCCTTTGGCAGCCGGGTTAAGGATTACCGCGGGGACTACGGTCACGAACATTTCCGTTCGTCTCCTGAACAACAGCCGACGAGATGGGGATCGGACGTTTACCATCGTGTTGACCAACCGCTACTACGACCACGCTTTCACGTCCGCCTCGAATGCGACGGTCGTCATCCATGATGATGAGGTAGGAACAGGGTTCGTGGTGGAGCAGCCGCTTCCGCTGAGGCTGGTTGTGGATCCCGGAGGCGACGCTGCGTTTACTGCGCAGGTCCCTCAGTCTGATGCGTCGGGAGCCCAGCTGAAGTATCAATGGCAGTTCAATGGAATAGATCTTCCCGGGCAGAAGGGTTCTCGTCTGGCGCTGACAGCGGTGACTTCTGCGGGCGCGGGAGACTATCGGGTTCGGGTGACGGATGGGGAGATTTCCTGCATCAGCCCGGCTTCTGCGCTCTTGGTGAGGCCTAAGCTGCTGGCCCTCAAAATTCGACCGGGTGAGCCGGCGGAGGTCGACGTGTCCTTTCAGGGCTCCCCCCGCGGGGTTTATCAAATCGAAACCAGCACCAACTTTGTGCACTGGATCCCCATCGCGGTGGTGACCAACCAACTTCTGGTCTCGACGGTCGTGCATCGCGGGGCGCCCCTTCCGCACTGCTTTTATCGGGTTGAGCAGCTCCCCTGACAACCCCTGTCCAGGCTCGGTCGTCTCGCTTCCCGGGCGGCGAGGGGACGGTAGATCGCGCTTAAGGGATTCCGCGGGACGACGATTCTGCATAGGGAAACCGCATGCCCGCAGCGGCCAACGCCGGGTGTGATGTCTGGGTTTCACCATGCGTAGTCTACCATCCATCAAATGCGAAATGACATGAGTGCAACAACCACGATTCTTGATCGGGGAGCGAAGCGGCCTGGGAGAATGGGTATCCGGTCCTGGAGCTTACCATTCCTGGCGATCGCCATCCTTTTGGTGCCTGCGGCCAGGGCTGATGTCAGTTTGACTTTCGGTCTGTACACCTCGAAAAAGCCAACGGAAATGGTCCGGCTGTACCGGCCCCTCCTGAATCTGCTCGAGCAGAATCTTTCCAGCGAGCTGAAGGAGCCCGTCGAGATCCACCTCCAGGTGGCCAAAACCTACGAGGAAGGGATCAAAGCCTTGGTTGAGGGAACTTTCGACTTTTCGCAGGTCGGTCCGGTGTCTTATGTGCAGGCCAAGGAGAAGAGTGCGAATTTGGAGATCCTCGCCATCGAGGGCACCAAGGGACTCAAGGTGGTGAATGGAGTGATCTGTGTCCTCAGCAACGGCCCAGTTTTGAAAGTGGAAGACCTGAAGGGGAAGCGGTTTGCGTTTGGTGATCAGTTCTCCACGACGGGCAGATACAATTCGCAACTCTATCTGGTTGAGCACGGAATTCGTGCCACCGATCTGGGGGGATTTGAGTATCTGGACCGGCACGATCGAGTGGGAGCCGCGGTGGCTGCCGGGGATTTCGACGCCGGTGCGCTGAATGAGCGTACCTTCCGTAAATTGGTCGATGGTGGGGCCTCCTTGCGAGCGCTCGCCTATTTCCCCATCGATGGCCGGCCGTGGGTGGCGAGGGATGGTTTGCCGACGCGGTTGCGCACGGCGTTGCAGGCTGCGCTGTTGGAGGTCAAGGATCCCAAGGTGCTGGCACCCATCGGCGAGGAGGGGCTGGTTTTTCTGTCGGGAACCGACGCCGACTTTGATTCAACCCGGAAGGCGGTTCGAGAGAATCACCGCTTTGGTCCTTAAACCCAGGTGTCCAAACCTTCGCCATCACCGGCCCCGCACGGCAGGAACTGGCCGCTCTGGCAGCAGATCGGCTTGGCCTTGGCTTTGGCCACTCTGCTGGTGAGCGTGTTGACGGGCGAGATGGTGCGACACTTCGAAAAGCGCTACCTGGACAACGATCTCGTTCTTCAGACCCAGCGAGTTTTCTCGACCCTCTCGGCGGCCTCGATGGATGCCGTGATCGCGCGTGATCGCGAGGTGCTCAAGGGGGTGATTGAGACGATTGTCACCCATGATGCTGACATCGTCTCGTTCGCCATTGCGGATTCTCGGGGTCGAGAGCTGGTGAGTTGGAGTCGCAGCATTACCAACGCCGAGATTCGGTCCTTCTCGGACCAACTCGTTCATGAGGGCGAGAAATTCGGCAACATGACGGTGCAATGGGACATCGCCCGCCGCCAGCAGCCGATCGACTCGCATGTGCTGCGCATGCGACTGCTGGTGTTTCTCAGTCTGTTGATTCTCTCCGTCGTGATCTTGGCGTCGCTGGACATCTTCATCTTGCGTCCGATCCGTCGCCTGAGTCGACGGCTGATCGATCGCCAGGAGGAAGGACTGCAGGAGCAATCTTCGAGGTTTGCGGCCCGGGAGATTGTCAGCCTTCACAAGGTTCTGAGCGAGCGGCTGCAGACCGAGGAGGCGCTGGAGTTCACCCGCTTTTATATCGACAATGCAGGGGATCCGACCTTCTGGATCACTCGGGATGGGAGTTTCTTCTATGCGAACGAGGGGGCGCTGAAGTTGTTGGGCTGCACCCGAGATCGCTTGCCGGCGCTGCGGGTGACGCGAGTTTTCCCAGCCTTCGACCAGGACTCCTGGAAAGACTTCTGGGCCGGGCTGCCTGGCGCGGACACATTCACCTTGGATTGTCGCTGCCGGCGCTCCGACGGTACCGAGTTTCCTGCCAACACGACCATCAACTACTTGGAATACCAGGGGCAGGCCTACTGTTGCGCGTTTGTTCGGGATGTGACCGAGCGTCGGCTGGCGGAGGAGGCCTTGAGACGGGCACATGATGAGCTGGATGTTCGTGTGCAGGAGCGTACCCGCGAATTGCAGTTGGAGATTACGGAGCGCAAGGCCGCCCAAAGAGTCTCGCAAATGGCGCGCGAGGCAGCGGAGGCCGCCAATGCCGCCAAGAGCGACTTCCTGGCGACCATGAGCCATGAGATTCGCACTCCGATGAACGCGGTGCTGGGCTTTGCGAATATCCTCCTGAGCACTCGGTTGGATGAGGAGCAGCTGGACTTCGTTCAGACGATTCGGAGTTCCGGCGAAAGCCTGCTTGCCCTGATCAACGACATCTTGGATTTCTCCAAGATCGAGGCCGGCCATCTCCAGCTGGAGCGTATCCCGATCGATTTTGGACAGATCGTCGAGGAGGTCTGCTCCCTTCTTTCGGCCAAGTCTGAGGAGAAGCGAATTGAGCTCGCGCTCTATTGCGATCCGGCGCTGCCTCGGGAGTGCCTGGGCGATCCGATGCGCGTGCGTCAGATTTTGCTTAACCTGATCGGCAACGCGCTCAAGTTCACGGAGCAGGGGCATGTGTTCGTCGAGGTGAGTTTCTTGAGGGTGCCAACAGCGGAGTCTCGGGAGGCCTATTCCGTGAAGTTCAGCATCTCGGACACGGGCATCGGGATTGATCCCGCCAAGCAGCGATTGCTCTTCCGCAAGTTCCAACAGATGGACTCCTCCACCACCCGCAAGTTTGGAGGAACTGGCCTGGGGCTGGCGATCTGCCGCTTACTCGTTGAATGCATGGGGGGGACGATCGAAGTGGAAAGTGAGGTTGGGAAAGGCTCCACCTTCTCCGTGACTCTCCCGGTTGACAGCCCGCGACTCGATCTGCTGAGGGTTTCCGAGCCTTCGGTCGGGCCTGGTCGCAAGCGAATTTTGATTTTGGACCGCGCCTTGATCAATCGCAAGGTGCTCCACCGGCAGTTCGTACGCTGGGGCATCGAGTGTGAGTGCGTGGATCGTTTCAGCGATGCGTTGTCCACTCTGCGCACGGCTCAGGCATTTGGGGATCCGTTTGATGTTGTCTTCGTGGAAATGACCCTTGGGGAGCGGGATGGCATGCAGTTTGCCCAGGAGGTGCGACGGGAGGGTAGCATCAGTGGCACGGGGTTGATTCTTTTGGTCACCGGCAACCAGCGCGGCGATACCTCGGTCTTCTCCAGCCGGGGGTTTGCCGGTTCCCTGTTAAAGCCGTTAGTCCGCCAACAGGCGTTGGTGGAGGCGTTGCGCAAGGGGCTGGAGCAGCGAAGTCGTTTGCTCGCCGAGGTGGCGGATAGGTCGCCGAGTCAGCCGCAGATCCCGGCTGCGCCTGCGCGGACGGAGCCTCTCCTGCCGGCTTCCGACCTGGTCCGGCCGGTCACCCCGACATCGGAAGCTCAGTCCTCGGCGGCTCCTCCCGCTGACGTCAGTGGCACGAGGTCTTCCAAGTTGGAGCGACTGGATGCTAAAATCCTACTCGTTGAGGACAACGACGTGAACCTCAAGCTCGCTCGGCGTTTGTTGGAGAAAATGGGCTGTCGTATCGTCGCCGCCGTCAACGGCAAGGAGGCGGTTGACCATGCTCAGATCGAGGTGTTTGATTTAGTTCTCATGGATTGCCAAATGCCTGAGATGGATGGATTCGAGGCGACTCGCGAGCTTCGCCGGCTCGAGTCCCAGGGTTTTCTTCCGGCGTCGGACCAGGGCCGGCTGCCGATCGTGGCGCTCACTGCGAATGCCGTTCAAGGGGATCGCGACCGATGTTTGGAAGCGGGCATGGATGACTACGTGACCAAACCGGTAAGCGCGGAGGAGTTACACGCAGCCGTTCGGAAATGGATTCGTCCCAGCCGTTCGCGATTTACCTCTTACTAGCAGGCCGTCGGACTTAGAATGTCGTTCTGCGGGGTGCCCACCCGAGCTCCACAGCCGGACTTACGTCCGGTCGGGACAAGTCCGACAGGCTGCTAGAGGCGGTCCAATCGCGGCTGTGGAGCCAGTCTTCTTCGTTGATACCAGCGGATAGCGAAGAGGTCCACGATTCCGCGGCCCAGCCGGTTCCAGACTCCGTATTTGGAAACGCCTGCTACTCGGGGGCGATGATTGACTGGAACCTCGAGGGTCTTGAATCCCCCTCCATGCACCAGGACAGGCAGAAAGCGGTGCAGCCCGTTGAACCCGAAGATGCCTTCCAGCACCTCCCTCTTGAAGACTCTCATCGCGCAGCCCGTGTCGGCAAAATCGACGCCCAACACCGTTCGCCTCGCAGCCCGTGCAATTCGGGAGGAGACCCGTCGCAGCCATCCATCCTCCCGTTTGGCCCGGCGTCCCGATACGAAGTCTACCTTGGACAACTCTTCCAACATCGTCAGGAAGTCGGCCGGATCGTTCTGGCGATCGCCATCCATGGTGGCTAGCAAAGGGCTCCTGGATTCGCGGATGCCCGTCCAAAGTGCCGCGCTCTGTCCTGCGTTGCGGGCATGACGGAGGCCTCGGATTCGGGAGTCCATCTTTTGCGCTTCGGCGATTTGGTTCCAGGTGGAGTCCGTGCTGGCATCATCTACGAACACCAATACGAACGGCGTGGGTTGCTTGGCGAGCACCATTAAGATCTCGGTGGCCAGGGGGACAACGTTATCGGCCTCATTGAAAACGGGGACGATCACCGAGAGGTCGGCTTGTAAGGCTTCAGGCTTCACGAGTTCTTTTCCGACCCACCTTCCCAGGGGCGGTTCAAGATGGGTTTCAGCAACGATTGCACCTCGGCCAGCAAATCTTCCTCGACGGGATCGTTCACCCACTTGGCCGCGTTCTTCAGATTTTTGGGGCTCGAGGTGCCCACCAGCGTGGTTGAGATGTCGCGGTTGGAGACCGAAAACTGGAGTGCGAGCTTGGCGAGATCTCGCTTTCGCCGGGTGCAGTGCGCTACCGCCAGCGCACAGATATCCCGGTAGTTGGCCGGAGCGGGGTGCCAAGCCGGCGGGCCTTTTTGTGTCAGCAGGCCCATCGCGAACGGGGAGGCGTTGATCACCCCCACGTTCCGGTTTTTGAGATGAGTGAGGATGCGCACCAAAGTTGTGTCGGTCAGGCAGTAGTGGCAGTAGGATAGGACGGTGTCCACGGTCTTGAGGTCGGCCAGTTTTCGAAGCAGGGGCAAGGGGAATCCCGTCACCCCGATATGGCGGACCTTGCCGGTGGTCTTGAGTTTCTCGAGTGCGGGGATCGTCTCCTCGACCAGCTGGGACCAGGGCGCGAATTCAACGTCATGGCACTGGATCAGATCAATGTGTGAAAGTTTCAGGCGCCGCAGACTCTCATCCACGCTCTGAACGACCCGAGTGGCCGAGAAGTCGAAATCTTCCACGGACGACCCATAACGACCCACCTTGGTGGCCAGGAGGAAGCGTTCCCGCGGCACTTCCTTCAGTGCCTTGCCGAGGATGGCCTCCGCGCGGGTGGAACCGTAGAATGGAGCCACATCAATGAAGTTGATGCCAAGATCGACCGCCGTGTGGACGGTTTTGATCCCTTCCTTCTCGTCCACTTTCCCGAAGGCTCCTCCGAGAGGGGAGGCCCCCAGCCCCAGCGCCGAAACCTTCCACCCTGTTTTTCCAAGTTGGCGATATTTCATGAAATGCCGCTCATTAATTGCCTTGGAAATGGCTGCGGGCACAATAGAAAAGAATGAGACTCTTGAATGGACGGGGTGATTGGATTTGGCCTGTTGATGATCAGGTGGTTGTGTCTTCAATGGGAAGGGGAACCGGTTCGTGGTGGGTGGGCCAATTTAGCTCGTCTCCGAGTGAGGATTTCGGCTCTGCTCGCGATTCATTCCTAAAACAACCAGTTGCCAGATTGACTTTAACCGCCTAAAAGTCCGGCGTTTGTCATGGGCAAAGCTCTTATCATTGCAGAAAAACCCTCCGTGGCTGCCGACATCGCGAAGGCCATCGGGGGCTTCAAGAAGGAGTCTGACTACTTTGAGAGTGACCAATACGTCCTCTCATCAGCAGTCGGCCACCTGTTGGAGCTTTGTCCTCCGGAAGGCTCCGAGGTCAAGAAAGGCAAATGGAGCTTCGCCAACTTGCCATTCATCCCGCCGCGCTTCTCGCTCCGTCCCATTGAGCGGAGCGAATCTCGGTTAAAAGTTCTGGCTAAGCTTATCAAGCGCAAGGACATCGATGCCTTGATCAACGCTTGCGACGCCGGCCGGGAGGGTGAGTTAATCTTCCGTTACATCATCCAGTACACGGGGGCCAAGCAACCGATTCAGCGATTGTGGCTTCAATCCATGACTCCCGCGGCGATTCGCGACGGGTTTGGCCGGCTACGATCTGACGGGGAGATGGTGCCGCTCGCCGACGCTGCGGTATGCCGATCCGAGGCGGACTGGTTGGTGGGAATTAACGGTACGCGGGCAATGACCGCGTTTAACTCCAAGAGCGGGGGCTTTTACCTCACCACCGTCGGGCGGGTTCAGACCCCGACTCTTACGATCGTGGTGGAGCGTGAGGAGAAGATTAAGAAGTTTATCTCCAAGGACTACTGGGAGCTTCACGCGACCTTTGGTGCGGCGGCGGGGGAGTATGTCGGCCGGTGGTTTGACGAGGCTTTTGTTCGGGAAAAGACCAAGGAAAACGAGACCAGCGAGCTGCGTTCGGAGCGACTGTGGGATAAGAACAAAGCGGAGGCGATTCGCCTTAAGTGTTTAGGGCAGCCGGGCATTGTTACCGAGGAGAGCAAGCCGACGACGCAGATTTCCCCGGCTCTGTTCGATCTGACCACCCTCCAGCGTGAAGCCAACAGCAAGTTTGGTTTCTCTGCGAAGAACACCCTGGGCATTGCTCAGGCACTCTACGAAAAGCACAAGGTGTTGACCTACCCGAGAACTGATTCTCGAGCGCTGCCTGAAGATTACCTGCCCACGGTTCGGGAAACCCTGGGGGTCTTGCAGGATACGCCCTATGGCCCCTTTGCGGCCAAGATCTTGCAGCAGGACTGGGTTAAGCCCAACAAGCGCATCTTCAACAACGCCAAGATCTCGGACCATTTCGCCATCATTCCCACGCTGCAGACGCCGAAGAACTTGAGCGAGCCAGAGCAAAAGATCTACGAGCTGGTTACCAAGCGCTTTTTGGCGGTTTTCTATCCCGCTGCTGAATTTCTCATCACGACCCGCATCACACGGGTGCAAGGGGAGCCCTTCAAGAGCGAGGGCAAGGTATTGGTCAATCCAGGCTGGCTGGCAATTTACGGTCGCGAAGCAACGGAAGACGATACTCCGACCCTGATGCCGGTGGTGGCGGGCGAGCGGGTCGACACGCGGCAGCTGGACGTGGTGGCCCATCAAACCAAGCCCCCGGCTCGGTTCAGCGAAGCGACCTTGCTTTCGGCGATGGAGAACGCCGGCAAGTTGGTTGAGGATGAGGAGTTGCGGGAAGCGATGGCGGAAAAAGGTTTGGGGACTCCGGCCACGCGCGCCTCGGTGATCGAAGGGTTGATCAGCGAGCAGTATCTGCATCGGCAGGGCAAGGAGCTGGTCCCCTCTCCCAAGGCCTTTTCCTTGATCACTCTTCTCCGGGGATTGAAGGTGGATGAGCTTTGCTCGCCTGAATTGACGGGGGATTGGGAGCATCAGCTTCGCGAGATCCAGCGAGGGCAGCTCAAGCGCGCCGATTTCATGGAGAAGATTGCCGAGATGACTCGGTATATTGTCTTCAAAGCCAAGAAGTATGAGAGCGACACGGTCCCAGGGGATTTTGCGACGCTGAAGACACCGTGTCCGAAGTGCGGCTCGGTGATCAAAGAAAACTATAAGAAGTTCCAGTGCACGAACACTTCCTGCGATTTCTCGCTGTGGAAGACCGTCTCCGGTCGTCAGTTCGAGGTCTCGGAGGTCGAGGAGCTTATCTCCAAGAAAGTAGTAGGCCCCTTGCAAGGCTTTCGGAGCAAGCTGGGGCGCCCGTTTGCGGGGATGATTCGACTCAGCGCCGAGCTCAAGCCGGAGTTTGATTTTGGCCAGGATCGGGCTGACGCGGAGGGTGGGGTTGCCGAGGTTGACTTTACCGGCAAGGAGTCGTTGGGGTCCTGTCCGAAGTGCGGCGGGCGGGTTTTCGAGCACGTCATGAACTATGTGTGCGAGAAATCCGTCGGGCCGGCCAAGACCTGTGACTTCCGGGCTGCGATGATTATTCTTCAGCAGCCGATCGATCGAGCTCAGATGACCAAACTCTTGGCCACGGGCAAGACCGACCTGCTCACAAATTTTATTTCCAAGAAGAACAATCGTCCCTTCAAGGCCTTCATGGCCATTGGCAAGGATAAGAAGGTCAGCTTTGAGTTCCCTCCTCGGGAGAGTAAGGCGGGCAAGAAAGGGCCGTCCAAATCGGGTGAGGCGCAAGCACCCGCTCCGAAGCTGGACTTCACCGGCAAGACCTCGCTGGGCAAGTGTCCCGCTTGCGGAGGCCAGGTCTTCGAAGGGCCTGAGACGTACCTCTGTGAAAAGAGTCAGGCGGAGGTTAAACCCTGCAAATTCAAAGTGGGTAAGGTGATTCTGGAACAGCCCGTGGAACCGGCCCAGCTCAGCAAGCTTTTGACCGAACAGAAGACGGATCTGCTTCCCAAGTTTATCTCAACTAAAACGGGTCGACCATTCGCGGCATTTCTGGTGCTTCAGGGGAAGACCAAGGTTGGCTTTGAGTTCCCCGAAAGGGAGGAATAGGCGGTGTTTGGGTGTTGTGGAGAGTTCACCGACCTTGGCAGCTGGGGGGAGGGAGATGCTCCTCCGTCTGAGCTTCCGCAGGATACCGAGTCCCTCACTGACGGCCGTGTTTTGGCTTTTCTCCAGCATCTTGCCGCCGACCGAGGCGCGTCGGAATACACCCAACGAAACTATCGGCAGGCGTTGGCTGACTTTGCGGGATGGAGTCGTCAGGAGCGGTCTGGATATCCGGCTTGGCTTGAGCTGAAGCGAGACGATTTTCGGGCCTATCTGCGGGCGTTGGGACGCCGCGGACTGGGGCAGGCTGCCATTCGGCTGCGGTTCTCCGCACTGCGTGGGTTCTACCGGTTCATGGTGCGTCGAGGGTTGCTTGACTCTTCTCCCGTGAGGCTGGTGCAGCTACCCAAGTCCCCCAAACGGCTGCCACGTTTCCTCACGGTTCAGCAGATGCTCGACCTGCTACATGCCCCAGCCAAGGCTTGGGAGGCGATTCGAGAGAAGGCCGACGGCCGAACTCGCGAGACCGACTTTCTCCGCGACACCGCCATTCTGGAAACGATTTACTCCTGCGGGCTGCGAGTGAGCGAACTTGCGGGTTTACGCATGGAGGACATTGACTGGGGGGAGCAGGTAATTCGAGTTCGTGGCAAAGGGCGCAAGGAAAGACTGCTGCCGATCGGCAAGGCGGCCTTGGCTGCCATCCGGGGCTATCGGGATCGGCTTCCCGCTGCGGCTGCGCAGCAGCCGGCCACTTTTCTGGCTCACCCCGATCGCAGTGCTCCCATCTCAGCGCGGATGATCCAGCTGCGTTTGAAGCGGCACCTGCAGGCCGTTGGACTCGATCCGAGGCTCACGCCGCATAAGCTTCGACACAGCTACGCGACCCACTTGTTGGATCACGGGGCCGATCTCCGCAGCGTGCAGGAGTTGTTGGGGCACGCGCATCTAGCGACCACGCAGGTCTACACTCATGTGACCACTGATCGTTTGAAAAAGGCCTACGAGCGCGCTCACCCGCGAGCCAGATAGCAGGATCGCGATGGATGGGTGTGGGGGGCGTCGGGATCAGTGGTCGCGCTTGGGGCGGGCTGCCACAATCAAGGAGACCAGGATGGAGGAGAGGATGATTCCCGCCACGATGATTAGAGACCACAGCGTGGGGATCTCGAACCAGTGTTTGCCGACCATCTTGATTCCGATAAACACCAGCACGGCCGACAGGCCGACCTTCAGGTGGGTGAAGTATTGAATCGCTTCCGCCAGCGCGAAATACAGCGAGCGGAGGCCCAGGATGGCGAACACATTCGATGTGAAAATGATGAAGGCGTCCTGGGTGATGCCGAAGATGGCCGGCAGGCTGTCCAGGGCGAAGATCAGGTCAGTGGTCTCCACCATGATCAGAACGATGGCCAGCGGGGTTAGCGCCCGGCTGCCTCGGACCTGAGTGAAGAATTTCTGTCCGTCAAATTGATCGGCGACTGGGAACCACCGCCGTGCGAGTCGAATCACCGGGTTCTTTTCCGGGTGAACTCCTTCGTCGCTGCTGAAGATCATTTTGAGCCCGGTGAAGATGAGGAAGGCTCCCAGAATATAGAGAGTCCACTCAAAGCGTTCCACCATGGCAGCCCCGAGCCAAATCATCACGCCTCGCATGGCCAGGGCGCCCAGGATGCCCCAGAAGAGCACGCGATGCTGGTATTGGATGGGAACCTGGAAGTATCGGAAAATGACGGCGATCACGAAGACATTGTCCATGGAGAGGGACAGTTCGACGATGTAGCCGGTGGCGAAGAGCAAGGCCTTCTCCTTGGTCATCAGGGTGGCGATCAGGGCCGCGAAGCCCATCGCCAGGCAGAACCAAGCTCCGGTCCAGCCCAGGGCCTCCTTGAACTGCACGACCCGGGCGGCTCGGTGAAACACGCCCAGGTCGAGCGCCAGCAAAAAGAGGATGCAGGCGAGGAAGGTGGCCCAGTGCCACGACGTAATGACAAACTCAGCAAGCATCCGCCAGCAGGGACATCAGGCCTTGGCAGCCTCAGACTCCTGCGGCACCACCTGAACAGTTGTGGTTGGGGGGCGCTGACCCTTATGCCACCAGAGCACGATGGCGCTGGCGATGTAGATGCTGGAGTAGGTTCCGGTGATGATACCGACCAGGAATGTGAAGGCGAAGTCGTTGATCGCACCGCCCCCGAACAGATAGAGCACGATCGTCGCGATGAACACGGTGCCGGAGGTGATGATGGTTCGGCTGAGGGTTTCGTTCAGCGCTTGATTGATGAGCTGGGTGAAGCTCCCACGAACGCCCAGTTTCAGGTCTTCGCGGATTCGATCGAAGATGACGATGGTGTCGTTGATCGAGAAACCGATAATCGTGAGGACTGCGGCGATGAATGTGCTGTTGAACTCGCGGCCCGCCAAGCAGTAGATGCCAGTCGTCATGAGCACATCGTGCATCACCGCGACCACCGCGGCCACGGCGAACGAGACTTCGTAGCGGAAGGCCACGTAGACCAGGATCAAGAACAGTGAGGCGAAGACGGCGAGTAGGCCGGTCTTGAGGATTTCATCGCCCACGGTAGGCCCGACCTGCTCCATGGCAACCTGGGTAAACTTGGCGTCAGGGAAGCTGGTCTTGAGCGCTGCCGTCACGGCCTCGCCCGTGTTGAGCGGGGAAGTGATTCGCAGTGTGGCGGCCGACTCCTTGGCGCCGAGTTCTCCCTGGTATTGAGCCCGGGGATCCTTGATGCCTTTGGCTTCGAGTGCCTTCTGCACGTCCTCTTGCGGCACGCGCTGGCTGAATTGGAGCACCACGCTGTCGCCGCCCGCGAAATCGATGCCCATGCGCTTCTCTCCGAAGATCAGGCCACCCAGGATGATGGCCCAGGAGATGGTGAATGCAATTTTGGCGAACTTCATGAACTCGATCTTCGACCCGCGGATGATCTGAAGCATGGGCAGGGACTTGATCACGTTCTTGGCGACGAGGAAGTCGAAAATCAATCGTGTGACAACCAACGCGGTGAACATGCTGACGCAGATACCGATCGTCAGGGTCACGCCGAAGCCCTTGATGGGACCGGAGCCCAAGTAGATCAGGAGCACGGAAGCGATCAGGGTAGTGAGGTTAGAATCGAAGATGGTGCTGAAGGCCCGGTCATAACCGGCAGCGATGGCTCCCTTGAGCGACTTGCCCTTGGCCGATTCCTCCCGAATACGCTCGTAGATCAGCACGTTAGCGTCGACCGCCATGCCGATGGTCAACACGATGCCGGCGATGCCGGGCAGGGTCAGAACGGTTCCGACCGAGCACATGACCCCTAACAGGATGATGATGTTAACAATCAGGGCCACGTTGGCTACGACACCGGCTTTCAGATAGTAGACCAACATGAACGCGGCCACAGCGATGGTGCCCCAGATGGCGGAGCGGACACCGCTGTCAATGGTGGCTTGTCCCAAACTGGGGTCGACGGCTTTCTCTTCCAGCAGGGTTACCTTCGCTTCCAAGGGATTCTCGAGGGTGTTCGCGAGTTCGATCGCTTCCTTCAGCTCGAAGTCACCGGTGATCTGGCCGCGTCCGCCTTCGATCGGCCCCATGATGCGAGGGGCTGAAGACAGCTCGCCGTCCAGCACGATGGCCAGCTGGTAGTAGCGTCCACCTTGCGGGCTGTATTTCCGGGTAATCCTTCCAAACTTCTCTGCGCCCTCGGAGTTGAACTCGAAATGAATTTGAGGCTGGGACGTGACGGGATCGCGGTAGACGCCGGCACTCTTGACATAAGCGCCGGTCAACCCCTCCTCGGCCTGCTTCTTGACCAAGTGGTAGCTGATCATTTTGGAACCGTCCTCGGCCCGGTGGGAGGTGCCGAGCTTTTCGTATCCGGGGGCGCCTAGTCCCTGAGCGAGCAATTGATCGCTGTTCTCATGAACGATTCGAAATTCCAGGAACGCCGACTTCTCGATCTGGCGGCGAGCGCTGAGCCGGTCGTCTTCGGAGAGCCCGGGCAGCTGGATCAGAATTCGGTCCTCGCCGGACGGCTGGATCTGGGGCTCAGCCACGCCGAACTTGTCTACCCGACGGCGGAGCACTTCGACTGCCTGGGACAGCACTTGTTCGCGAACCTGATTGGTGGAAAGGTCGTTGGTGTTCATCCCAATCAGGAATGAGGTGCCGCCTTGCAGATCCAACCCCAGCTTGATCTTGCCGGCTGCTTCTCGCTGGAGCCGGTTGAGCACATAGCTGTTGGGATTCTTCTGCCCAGCCACGTTGAAGCCAAAATATCGGCTGATATCATTGGTGGCTACCGCATCGAACAGATTGCCATAGGTGCGCGCTGGATTGATTTTCTCCAGTTCGCGAGCCCGGGTCAGTATGTTCGTCAGGGCGGCATCGCGATTGCGGGCTCGCTCGTCGAAGTGAGTGATGATGTTCTTACCGGTCGGCGGGTAGACCTCGTAAAAGGACCATCCCAACACAAAAAGAACGAACAGGAATTTCCAAAAATGATTGCGAGTCATGGACGGATGGAGGGTCAGGATTTAGTATCGGCGGTTTCGCTTTTGCGTTCGGTGACTTCGGATACGGCGGACTTGAGAACCTCGAACTTCGTATCCTCCGAACGGATGGAGATGGTTTTCTCTCGAATGGTGACAATCGTTCCCAGAATGCCTCCGTTGGTGAGGACCTTGTCCCCGGGCTTCAGGCTGCTGACCCGTTGCTCCAGTTCCTTAGCCCTCAGTCTCTGCGGTCGGATCAGGGCAAAGTAGAAGAGGACCGCCATGATGCCGAAAGGCACCAGGGTGTTAAGAAGTTCCGCCTTTGGATCTCTAACCCCCCCGTTTGCGGGAGGCATTCCAAATGCCATGAGCGCGCCTAGACAATGAGTCATCATAAAGTGACCGACAGTTGAGCCGGCTAATCTAGTCCTGGACAGAGGATTGGCAAGCAGAAGATACCTGTAGTTTGAGGCGATGGCTTACTTACGCCTCGGCCCGCCCTCGGCAATGGCTCCCCCTCAAGGCTGAAATCGTCGCTTTCTTCTGAGCCGCTGGAACGGGCTGACGCTCCTGCCATCCGGGAAGGATTGGAAACCTGGCCAACGAACCTACCCCCCTCTCCAGGATGCCGCTTGACCAGGATCACACTGTGCCATTGGAGCCCGCAAACTGCGACAAGGTGACACTTTGAGGTGTGGGTTGTCACACTTGAGCTTTAGTTAGAATATTTCAAAGTGTTGTGAATTAGATACTTGCGATCTAATGAGTGCCTGGCACTGGCATTGCTGTGTCTTGTTTTGTCACTTTTGACGCAAAATTTTATGGCTAAAGTTTTAGGCATCGATCTCGGGACCACGAATTCTTGCATGGCTGTCATGGAGGGTGGCGAGCCCTTGGTATTGGAGAATTCGGAAGGAAAACGAACCACCCCTTCGGTGGTCGCCTTCGCTAAAAATGGCGAGCGGCTGGTAGGGGATGCGGCGAAGCGTCAGGCGGTGACGAACCCCCGCAATACGGTTTATTCCATCAAGCGCTTCATGGGCCGAAAGTTCGATGAGGTTCAGGAAGAGATCAAGCGCGTGCCTTACAAGGTGGTGCGTGCCTCCAACGGGGATGCGCACGTTGAGGTGGAGGTGGACGGGCAGACCAAGACGTACAGCCCTCCCGAAATCTCGGCCATGGTTCTGGCGAAACTTCGCGCTGATGCCGAGATGCGTTTGGGTGAGACGATCACCCAGGCGGTGATCACGGTTCCGGCCTATTTCAATGATTCGCAGCGGCAGGCTACTAAAGATGCTGGCAAGATCGCCGGCTTGGAGGTGCTCCGTATTATCAACGAGCCTACGGCTGCCTCGCTGGCCTACGGGTTGGACAAGAAGAAGGACGAGAAGATCGCTGTTTACGACCTGGGTGGTGGCACCTTTGATATTTCCGTCCTGGAGATCGGCGATGGGGTTTTTGAGGTTAAGGCTACGAACGGCGACACTCACTTGGGGGGTGATGACTGGGACAACCAGCTGATGGATTGGATCCTGAGCGAGTTCAAGAAGGATCAAGGAATTGACCTTCGCAAGCAACCGGACGCATTGCAGCGAATTAAGGAAGAGGCCGAGAAGGCCAAGATCGCCCTCTCGAGTTCGCAGCAGTATGAGATCAATCTGCCGTTCGTGACCGCGGACGCCAGCGGCCCGAAGCACATCAGTTCGAAGCTGACGCGCGCCAAGATGGAGCAGCTTTGCGATTCGTTGTTCGAGCGAACCGTGACCCCGACCCGCAACTGCCTTCGTGACGCCGGCATCGCTGCCGACAAGATTGATGAATTGGTCTTGGTGGGTGGCATGACCCGCATGCCTCGGGTGGTGGAGACTGCCCGTGGTTTGGTGAACAAGACCCCGCATCAAGGCGTGAATCCGGATGAAGTGGTCGCTGTAGGCGCCGCGATTCAAGCGGGAGTGCTGAAGGGCGAGGTCAAGGACGTGCTGCTGCTCGACGTGACGCCTCTTTCCCTGGGCATTGAAACTCTGGGCGGCGTTTTCACGCGATTGATCGAGCGCAATACGACCATTCCCACCCGCAAGTCTGAGATCTTCTCCACGGCTTCGGACAACCAGCCGGGCGTCGAGATTCATGTGCTCCAGGGTGACCGGCAGATGGCCCGAGACAACAAGCCGATTGGTAAGTTCCAATTAACAGACATCCCTCCGGCCCCTCGAGGAGTCCCGCAGATCGAAGTCACCTTTGACATTGATGCCAATGGCATCCTGAACGTCAGCGCTAAGGACCTGGGCACCGGCAAGGAGCAGAAGATCACCATTACTGCCAACAGCGGCCTTTCGAAGGATGAGGTGGAGCGGATGCGCAAGGATGCGGAGGCGCATGCGGATGATGATCGCAACATTCGCGAAGCGGCTGAGGCTAGGAACGAAGCTGACAACGTCATTTATCGTACCGAGAAGACCCTTAAGGAAGCTGGTGACAAACTGCCGGGGAATGAGAAGGCGAAAATCGAGAAATCGGTGGCGGATGTCAAAGAGGCTTTGAAAGGCACCGACACGGCGGCGATCAAGGCTGCCGTCGAGAAGTTGAATGAAGTTTGGCAAGCCGCTTCCGCCGAACTCTACAAGGCGACGGGCGCTGCTCCCGGAGGTCAGCCGAATGCATCATCGGCCGGTCCCTCGGGCGAAACATCTTCTGGCGACAAAGCCAAGGGTCAAGGCGACGGCCCGATTATCGACGCGGAAGTCGTCGACGAGAAAAAGTAAAACGATTTTGTCCGGCATCGACGGTTCTCCATTCGAGGAACGGGGAACCAGCGCTGCCGGATGAGCGCTTTCCGGAGACGGGTGTCTCGGAGAGTCTACTATCCGACAAACCAACACGAAATACGAAACGAGAATAACTATGGCACTTAATGTTAAGCCTCTCGGCGACCGCATCCTGGTGGAAGCGGTAGAGGACAAAGAAGTCAAAAAGGGCGGCATCATCATCCCTGATACCGCAAAAGAGAAGCCGATGGAGAGCGTTGTGCGCGCCCTTGGTACCGGTAAGCTGGACGACAGCGGAAAGAAGATCCCGTTCGAAGTTAAAGTAGGCGATCGTATCTTGGTCAGCAAGTATGGCGGCACTGAGATCAAGTTGGATGGCCGTGAGTACAAGATTCTCAGCACCGACGACGTGCTGGCTGTGATCGCATAACGAACGACACCCTCAAAACCCCTTAAAAGAGAACTAGAATTTTATGGCAGCAAAACAACTTATTTTTGACGAAGCAGCACGCCAGGCGTTGGCCAAGGGCGTTTCCAAACTCGCTCGGGCCGTCAGTGCGACCCTTGGACCCAAAGGCCGCAATGTCGTTCTGGACAAGAAATTTGGATCCCCGACCGTGACCAAGGACGGTGTCACTGTTGCGAAGGAAATCGAACTGGAAGACGCTTATGAGAACATGGGCGCCCAGATGGTTCGCGAAGTGGCCAGCAAGACCAGCGACGCGGCTGGTGATGGCACCACTACCGCCACCGTGCTCGGCGAAGCGATTTTCCGCGAAGGTTTGAAGCATGTCACCTCTGGTGCGAACCCGATCGGCATTCAGCGCGGCATCCAAAAGGCCGTTGACGCCGCGGTAGAACACCTCGCCAAGATCGCCAAGAAGGTCAAGGACAAGGAAGAGATCAAGCAGGTCGCCACGGTCTCGGCCAACTGGGATACCACGATCGGCAACATCATTGCTGACGCGATGGACAAGGTCGGCAAGGACGGCACCATCACGGTCGAAGAAGCTAAGTCGATCGAGACCACTCTCGACGTCGTCGAAGGTATGCAATTCGACAAGGGCTATCTCTCTCCCTACTTCGTCACCAACGCGGAGACGATGGAAACCAAGTTGGATGACGCCTACATCCTGATTTACGAGAAGAAGGTCAGCAATCTTAAGGATCTGCTCCCCTTGCTCGAGAAGATCGCCAAGGTCGGCAAGCCGCTGCTCGTCATCGCTGAAGAAGTCGAAGGCGAAGCGTTGGCCACCCTCGTGGTGAACAAGCTCCGCGGCGTGTTGAACATCTGCGCTGTGAAGGCGCCCGGCTTCGGTGACCGCCGCAAGGCCATGCTCGAAGACATCGCGATCCTCACGGGTGGACGCTGCATCACCGAAGATCTCGGCATCAAGCTCGAGAGCCTCGGAATCGAAGACCTCGGCCGTGCGAAGAGCATTGTTGTCGACAAGGAAAACACCACCATTGTCGAAGGTCATGGCAAGGCCTCTGAGATCCAGGGCCGGGTTAATCAGATCCGCCGTCAGATCGAAGAGACCACCTCGGACTACGACCGCGAGAAGCTCCAGGAGCGACTGGCGAAGTTGGCTGGCGGCGTGGCCGTCATCAACGTCGGTGCTGCCACCGAGACCGAGATGAAGGAAAAGAAAGCTCGTGTCGAGGACGCCCTGCATGCCACTCGCGCTGCCGTCGAAGAAGGCATCGTTCCTGGCGGTGGCGTGGCTCTGCTCCGCTGCCTCCCGGCCATCAATGCCTTGAATCTGAAGGACGAAGATGAAGCCATCGGCGTGGAAATTGTGAAGCGGGCGATCGAGTATCCGCTCCGCGCTCTGGCGGCCAACGCTGGCGTCGAAGGCTCGCTCGTGGTCCAGGAAGTGAAGCGCCTCAAGGGCAACGATGGCTACAACGTGGCTACCGGCGACTATGAAGACTTGGTGAAAGCGGGTGTGGTTGATCCTAAGAAGGTGACCCGCAACGCTCTGCAGAACTCGGCGTCCATCGCCGGTCTGCTCCTCACCACCGAATGCCTCATCACCGAAGTCCCTGAGAAGGATAAGGCTCCCAAGGCCGATCCTCACCATGGCGGCGGCGGCGGCGGCATGGAATACTAAGACAGCTGGGTTCGGGAAGGAACCTCTCATCAAAGGGCCGGCGAAAGCCGGCCCTTTTTTGCTTCCTCCTAAAAATGCCCATTGCAAACCCCGCTCCATTCTCCTAATCATTTGCGCCTTCAAGGTCGGAACAACGGGTTCGACCACAAAGTTCTCTGGTGAGCTTCGGTTGTCGGATCGCCCATAACCAACCTCCAGAACCGTTTTTGCGTATATCATTCATTTATGGATGTCAGACTGCCCAATCTTGGTGAGGGCGCCGATTCCGGCGTCGTCGTGAGCGTTCAGGTTAAAGAAGGGGATTCGATCCAAAAGGGTCAGACCGTGATTGAACTGGAGAGCGGCAAAGCGGTTGCCCCGATCCCCGCCCCGGCGGCGGGCAAGGTCACCTCCGTTCGTGTTAAGGAAGGCGACAAGATCTCCGCGGGCGCGATATTGATTTCCCTGGAAGGTGCTGGCGGGGGCGCTGAACCCGCCGCTGCCCCCGCTGCAGCCAGCCCAAAAGCCTCGCCCAAAAAGAAACCTTCAGCGGCCAAGGTCGTTGAACCTGAGGTGTCTGAGGACGAGGGTGAAGACGAGGTTGCCGACGCTGATGTGCAATCGGGTGGATGGGATGAGACGGCGGATGGTCAGCCGGTTCCGGCGTCGCCGGAGCTTCGCCGCATGGCTCGGCTGCTGGGAATCCCGCTGCGTCGGGTCACCGGGAGCGAGCGCGGCGGCCGCATTGTTTTCGAAGATGTTCGGGCCTACATCGCCCGACTGCATCGTTTAGCCTCGAGACCCAAGGCGTCGGGACCCGTGGGACGCGCCGTGGCTGCCCCGGCGGCTCCTTCGATCGATTTCTCCCAGTTTGGACCGGTGGTCAGGAAGCCGTTGAGCTCCCTGCGGAAGGTCATTAGCCAGCGGATGTTGGAGAGCTGGAATAATATCCCGCATGTCACTCAATTTGAGGATGCTGATATCAGCGGCTTGCTCGAGCTTCGCAAGAAGCACCTGGCCGCCTATGAAGCCAAGGGTGCCCGGCTCACGGTGACAGGGCTGGTTTTGAAAGCCGTGGTCGCGACCCTGCAAAAGCATCCGATTTTCAACTCGAGTATCGATGATCAGGCCGAGGAGTGCGTGATCAAGGAATACATCCATCTTGGCATTGCCGTGGATACTGAGGCGGGGTTGATTGTCCCGGTGATCCGAGATGCTCACAAGAAGTCCATCCTGCAGCTTTCCCTCGATTTGCAGTCCCTGGCCGACAAGGCCCGCGACCGCAAGACCAGCATGGAGGAACTCAAGGGCGGCTCCTTTACCATTTCCAATCAGGGGGGTATCGGAGGGGCCCATTTTACTCCGATTGTGAATCGGCCGGAGGTAGCTATTTTGGGGCTAGGTAAGGGCCTGCTGAAACCGGTGGTGCGCGAGAAGCAAATCGTGGCCCGCACGATGTTGCCTCTGGCGTTGTCCTATGATCACCGATTGATCGATGGCGGCAGCGCGGCCCGTTTCATCGCTGATTTGGTCAGCTCAATCGAGAATTTCTCCGAAGCTGACGTGAAGCTGTAACCTGTTGGAACCGATTTTGGTGTTGAACTGGATTTTCTGCTATGGATCCCATTAATTCGGAAATCGTTGTTGTTGGAGCCGGTCCCGGAGGCTACGCCGCCGCCTTTTATGCCGCTGATCTCGGGAAGAAGGTCTTGCTGATCGAGCAGGACCAGCGTCTCGGGGGCGTCTGTCTCAATCGCGGCTGCATTCCTTCCAAAGCGCTGCTCCATGCGACGAAGATGATCGACGACGCGAAGGCGTCATCGGCGCGGGGCATTGAGTTCGGCCCAGCCAAGGTCCAGTTGGACAAGTTGCGCGCCTGGAAGGAGTCCGTGCTGGCCAAGTTGAGTCAAGGCATCAGCGGCCTTGCTCAGAAGCGTGGCGTTCAGGTGATTCAAGGTCGCGCGCATTTTGAGAGCAGCACCAGCCTTCGGGTGGAGACTGCGGACGGCCAGACCTTCGTCAATTTCGAGAAAGCCATCATCGCGGTGGGTTCCAAGCCGGCCCTCCCGAAGGCCTTCGACCTGGGAAATCCCAGAGTTATGACTTCGACCGAGGCCTTGGACCTCCCAGATGTACCGGAGAACCTGCTGGTGATCGGGGGAGGTTACATCGGGATGGAACTCGGCACCGTCTATTGCTCGCTCGGCAGTAAGGTCACGGTGGTGGAAGCCATGGATTCTATCCTGGCCGGAGCCGACGCCGATCTCGTTCGTCCGGTGCAGCGCTACGCGGAACAGCATTTTCGGGAGATCCGGCTCAAGACCAAGGTCGCCAGCATGGCGACCGGAGGCAAGCAGATCAAGGTCGTCACCGAGCGTGACGGGAAGACGGTGGAAGAGCTTTACGATCGTGTTTTGGTCTCGGTGGGACGTCAGCCCAATGCGGCGGACCTGGGGCTGGAGAACACCAAGGTGGAGCGCGACGAACGAGGGTTCATCAAGGTGGATGGCAACATGCAGACCGCCGATCCGCATTTGTATGCGATCGGAGATATCGCGGGCGGTGTGCTTCTGGCGCACAAGGCTTCGAAAGAGGCCCGCATTGCGGTCGAGTCGTTGGCGGGGGAACCCAGCCGGGCGGCGAAGATCACCATTCCGGCGGTGGTGTTTACGCATCCTGAAATTGCCTGGTGTGGGCTGACCGAGGCCGAGGCCAAGGCCCAGGGCCGGGCGATCGAGGTCGCGAAGTTCCCGTGGGCCGCTTCTGGCCGCGCATTGACCTGCGATGCCACCGAGGGTCTGACCAAGATCATCATCGACCCCTTGACCGAGCGCATATTGGGCGTCGGCATCACGGGCCAGCACGCGGGCGACATGATTGCCGAGGGAGTGGCCCTGGTGGAGATGGGAGCGACCGTTAAGGATCTGGCGGAGATGGTTCATCCTCATCCGACGTTGTCCGAATCGCTCATGGAGGCGGCCGAGGCCTTTTTTGGGCACTGCACCCACGTCCATACCCGGAAGCGAACAGAATCCGCCTGATTCTCGCTGCTTGACCGGGGTCTTCGGACCTCATTAGATTGCGGGCGTGTTAGGAATGAGAACGATCTGTTTCCTCTTGCTTGGGATTCACGTGTCCGGCGTGGCTGCCATGGCTCAGGGCCGCACCAATTTGGCGAACGGTGTTATGGCTTGGGTGAATCAATCGATCATCACCTATCAGCAGGTGCAGGAGCAGATGATGCCCTCTCTCCCACCGCTCATGCGCCAGTATCGCAATCAGCCGCAGGAGCTGGAGAAAAAGCTGGGCCAGCTTCGATCTGAGGTTCTGGAGGGGCTAATCGATCACCGTCTGATCATCGATGAGTTCAAAGCGAGCGGAGGTCTGATCCCGGATCGCTACATTGAGGACGAAATCAAGAATCGCATCCGCGATCGTTTTGGCGACCGCGTCAGCTTGACCCGTGAGCTTCAGGCCAAGGGTCAGACCTCGGAGGATTTCCGGGAGGATGTCAAAGAGACGATCATTGCGGACTTCATGCGGCGAAGGAATCTCTCCAACGAGAAGATCCTCATTTCACCTCGCAAGATTGAGAATTTTTATCAGACGAACCAAAATGAATTCATGGTGGGCGAAGGGGTTCGTTTGCGCATCATCACGTTGAACAAACCCGGTGGCGACGACAATGCCTCTAAGAAAAAGCTCGGAGAGGAACTGCTTGCCAAGTTGAGGTCAGGGACTCCCTTTGCGGAGTTGGCGATCACCTATTCGGAGGATTCCTTCGCCCGCGAGGGGGGCGATCGGAAGGAAATGTTGGAGACTTCCACTCTGCGCGAAGAATTCCGTGAGCCTGCGTCGAAGCTGCCTCTCAAGACCGCCTCCTCCCTGATCGAGACGCCGGATGGCTTCTACATCCTCCAAGTCGAAGATCGCAAAGTCGCCCATGTTCGACCTCTGGACGAGGTTCGGGATGAAATTGAGAAGACTTTGGTGCTCCAAGAACGTAGTCGTCTCCAGGAACGTTGGCTCAAACGCCTCCGCAAGAAGTCTTTCATTGTCTACCTCTGACCAGGTCTGGTGTGGCGTGGGCTCGGTTTGTTGGGGCGGGGGAGAGGCGTTCTAGCTCACTGACATGGTCATCACCCTTGCTTGCGGCGATCCTAGCGGTGTCGGTCCCGAGGTGACTCTAAAGGCGTTGAGCCTGGAGTTCCCAGCGGATGACTGTAGCTACCGGCTTCAGGGCGATCTATCCCAGTTGGTTCAACTCAACCAGACCCTCGGACTTGGCCTGCCTTTGTCGTCCGGATCCGACGCCACCGATGGGCGTCTGAGGGTGGTATCAGCCCGCGAGCTCGAGTCACTGCCGGTTCGAGCCCTTCCCCAGCGTGGAGTCCGCTCCGCCCGAGCAGCGATGCTCTGGCTAGAGAATGGGGCGCAGGACTGCCTGCGTGGCGGTTCTCAGGCTCTGGTGACCGCTCCCGTTTGCAAGGAAACGATCATGGAGGCTGGCTACCCCGATTTTGTTGGGCAAACCGAGTTCCTAGCTGGCCTCGCCGGCGTGCCTGATCCGATCATGATGCTGTTGGGCGCCGACGATCGCGGACGCTGGCTGAGGGTAGCGTTGGCAACCATTCATATTCCGTTGGCGGAGGTGGCGTCCCGACTGACCTCAGCGGCGGTGGAGAGAGCGATCGGCAGGTCCGTCGATGCTTGTCGGGATTTGGGGCTGCCCCAGTCGCGCATCGGAGTCTGTGGTCTAAACCCGCATGCCGGTGAAGGCGGCAAGATTGGGATCGAGGAGCAAACCACCATCGCCCCGGCGATCGCCCGAGCCCGGCTGTTGAGTGCTCAGAGCCGGATTGAGGGACCGATCCCGGCCGATACTTTGTTCTATCGGGCCTACCGCGGTGAGTTCGACGCTGTGGTGGCGATGTATCACGATCAGGGCCTGGCACCCTTGAAGATGGTGGCGTTCGAGAGCGGTGTGAATTGGACTTTGGGATTGCCGTTCATCCGCACCTCCCCCGATCACGGCACAGCCTTCGATATTGCCGGTCAAGGTGTGGCGGACCCCCATAGCATGTGGTCGGCCATCCGAATGGCCAAACGTCTTGCTGGGAACCGTGGCCCTGTGCAGGGCGAGCGATCCCCCGGGCATCACTGATTACTTTATGCGCAAAACCAAAATTGTAGCCACCCTGGGCCCCGCCACCGATTCTCCCGAGTTGTTGGGGCGGATGTTGGATGCTGGCATGGACGTGGCCCGATTGAACATGTCTCATGCCCCGCACGATTGGGTGAGGCGTGTTGTCAAGGACCTGAGAGCGGCCGCCGCGGCGCGGCAACGCCCCTTGGCCATCCTGCTCGACACCCAGGGACCTGCGATCCGGACCGGGGACTTGCCCGCCTCGCTGGATCTGCAGCCAGGCCAGAAATTCACGCTTACGGTTCGGGGAGAGAAGAGCGAGGAGATGCATTCGGTGGATGTGAACTACGAGGAGTTTGTCAACGATATCAATGTTGGCGATGTCGTGCTGCTCGACAACGGGGAGATTCACATGAAAGTCCTGGCCAAGTATGCCAATAAGGTGGAGTGCGAGGTGTTGACTCCGGGTAAACTGGGCAGTCGACGCCACATCAATCTTCCGGGCGTGCGGGTGAGCCTTCCTGCTCTGACCGCCAAGGACTTGGCGGATGTGCAGGTGGGCTTGGAAGTCGAGGTGGACTACATCGCGCTCTCTTTTGTCCGGGAAGCCCGGGATATTCAGCAGCTCAGAGCGGTCACGGAACGCTCGGCGCACCGACCTCTGATTATCGCCAAGATCGAGGACCAGCAAGCGGTTGCGAATCTGGATGCCATCGTCAGCACCGCTGATGGAGTGATGGTGGCTCGCGGGGATCTGGGAATCGAGTGCCCTTATGAGGATCTGCCCCTGATCCAGCGTCGCATCGTCAAGACCTGCTTGAAGGTGGGTAAGCCGGTTATCGTAGCCACGCACATGCTGGAGAGCATGATCGAGAATCCGATGCCCACCCGGGCGGAAATTTCCGACGTTGCCAACGCGGTCTTTGAGCAAGCTGATGCCATTATGCTTTCCGGAGAGACCACGGTTGGAAAGTATCCGGTTAAATGTGTCGAAGTGTTTGATCGCATTACCCGTCGGATTGAGCGAAGCGGCGCACCGAACCCCAGCGCGCGGGGCGAGCTTTCCACCCCTCGTCAAAAGCTGGTGAAGAGCGCCATTTCACTGGCGGAGGATCTCCAGGCAGCCGCCATCGTTGTCTTCACAGTTCGGGGCAATATGGCCCGTCACGCCGCATCGTTCCGACCTTTCTACGGAAAAGCCTACGCGTTTTGCGAGAATCCCAAGGTCGCCCAGTCCCTCGCCCTCATCTGGGGACTTAACCCGCTGGTCATGCCCTTTAACCATGACCGTCCGGAGGAGAATATTGAGGATGGCTTGGATTACATGGTTACCCATGGCTTGCTGCGCAAGGGGGATCAGGTCGTGATCATCAGCTCCATCACCGCCGGCGAACAGATCGTTGATGTGGTGGAGATGCGGGTTGCGTGAGCGTCTCCCATCCAAGCTGTTGCACATCTCGATACCGCTCCATTCTCCTTTTTAGGTAAAGCGGCAGAGGGCTCTCATCCTTACCTTCAAGAATGCCGACTCCAGGAACCTAATCAGTTCGTCAGTCCATTGGCCGACGGGTGGCACGCCTTTCAGGGTGCTGTTGGATAGGGGGCCGACCCACCGGGGGTGTCGCTGTGCTCCACACCCCGGCTAATCTCTTTGAACCCTAGGGGTTCTGGGCTTCGGCAGCTTTTCGGCACAGCTGGCTTATTTCTCTGAAAAAAGAGCCGGATCACTTAAGTGATCCGGCTCCAGTGAAACCAACGCGGTGGTCTGCGTTATTCGTAGGTCAACACGACCTTGCCGGCCTCGACCTTGATGTTCTTGATGCTCACGGCCGAGGAGCCCACGAGGCGGAAGAATCGTGAGGCAACGGGTGCCGTGATCGTTACGGTCTTCGCAGTGGCATCGACGACTGCCGTCGGTTCTTCAGCGAAGAGTCCTGTCACCGTGGCTGAAGACTGAAGTTGCAATGTCGAGGTGATGATTTCCTGATAGGCAACAATCGCTGATTCCGAGCTGAGATCGTTGATGAGCAGGCGTTCGCCGCTGTCGATATTGATCGAGGTGAGTTCGGCGTAACCGTCGCCCCCGCGCTCATACCATAGGAACCGGAAGGGATAGATCCCATCTTCTTTGACCAGGAAGTCTACGGTCTTGTTGGCGACCCCATCAGGCTCGAAAGCGAGCGGTGGAGTAAGGATGTCGCTTACAGTTTTACCCGAAGTGAGCTTGAAGCCGTCGTCGGTGCGGAAGCCGAATCGGTAAACGCCCTTGCTCAGCTTCAGGTAGCCAACGGCCTCCAAGGCAAAGTCATCCAACCCGTTGCTGGCTCCGGTTTCCGGGTCGGTGAAGGGGATGCCCGGGACGGGTAGATCGTCTTGAAAGTCGCCTGCAGAAGTCGGCGATTTCTTGTTGAAGTTGATCACCGTGGCGACGTCGGTCACATCCACCACGCGCGGAATGGTGGAGTTGGCTTTGATCTGATCCTCTGCCCGCAGGATGCTGTTAGCAAGAGCGGATCCGGTGGGGGCCTGCACCACATGAATGCGGAATCCCCGCTCGCCGGGCGTTCCCGTGACGCGGTTGGCTGGATCGAGCGAAGGGTAGCGGAAGGTGAACTGCCAGGTGGAATTCACCGTTACGTCCTGACTGTCCTTAAAGGAGATCGTGGCTGAGTTTACGGTCTCGGAGTTGGGGAGCGTCGGCATCGTGTAGGTGACTACCGCGCCCGCCGCGTCCGATGTGATCTGAGGCGTGACTGTCAGACCGTTGACCTCCAGTTTGAGCGTATCGACTTTGACAGTCGTATCGCGGTTCTGGATTTCCACTCGGATGTTTGGAATCAGGGTGTCGGTGGTTGAGTCCGGCGTTGGGCTGAGGGAGGTGACAATGGCCCTCTGAACCTCGAGGTCGCCGACCCGCACAAACACGTAATAGTTCTGATATCGGGCGCCATCCGCGGCGTCGGTGGTGACCTGACGCACGCGCAGAGTGGTGGGTCCGTTCAGGTTGAGGCGCAGCTTGTTTTGGCCACTGCCATCGGTGAGTGCGAAGTTTCGGAATTCGAACCCCGTGCGTAATCCTAGGAACGAGCCCAGACTCCTCACCGTTTGATCGGGTTGGGTCGGGTCGGTGAGCACCTGCTCCAGCACGCTCTCTCCGGTAGCCATGTTCACCAGAGCTTGGCGGACATAGACCTCGTAAGCGCCCGAAGGGAAGCTCCGGGTGTAATTCAGCCATTCCCCACTAACGATATCACCGACATCGTAGTCGTAGACTCCGGACTCGGCGCCGCCCGCCTCCGCGAATTTGGAGCGCACGATATCGAGGGAGCGTTGCATGCGAATCGGATCCGCTGAGCGGTACTTGGTATCTGTCCCATTGGGTGTCGTGCGCGTCTCGTGAAAGTCGGTCCCTTCAACGCCGGTTTGCCCGCCGTAGGCTTGATCTTGGGGACCCGAGCCTTCGGGAATGATCACGGGTGCATCGAAGTAGGCACCGCCAAAGTTATAATCCTCCGCTTCCACGATAATCGCATCCGATCCGAAGGTGTCGAAGTAGAGGGTCTTGGTGGTGGTCACGTTGGCGGAGTCGGTAACACTCAGGACTGCCGTGTAGTTCTTGTTCGGGAGCAGTTTCCCGGTGAGGGTGGCCGTGCGAGCCTGATCGGCACCAGTCACGGCGAGGCCGTTCGCCGTGGTGTAGGCGACCCCGTTCAAGTTAATGCTGATTGAGTTTGCCGCGATCGCCTGATCGTCGGTCGTTTTGAACGAGATGTCCGTGGCGGCCGGGAGAAAGTTGGAGAGATTGGCGGGGATCTCTTCGGAGATGGTAGGCGCCGTGTTTCCAACGATGGGCGGCGCGGAAGCCACGGCGTTGTCGTAGTAAATCTTGTAGGGATTCTCCGGCGCGTTGGCCGCGAAATCCTGATACAGGTAGAGCGTGAAGTAACCACTGGTCAAGAAGGGCGCCGCCGGATCATCGGAACCACCGATCAGAGTGTCCGCGCCGGGGGTATCGGTGACGATCTTCTCCCAAATCACGGCATTGTTATCCTCCTTATCGAGCACCTGGGCGGTGATGACCACACTTCCGTTGATCCCTTCCAAGTGCAGACGGAGGGTGATGTTGTTGTTCTTCAGGTTAGCGGCGGGGCCAGCGTCGGCGATGAAGTATTTGTTGATCCCTTTAGTGATGAGCACGTCGGTGGTGGACTTAGCGAGTCCGTAGCCTGCCAGGGTGCCGGGGGTATTGGGCTGTCCCCCCACTGTGTTGGGGATGAACGCGAGGATTGCAAACGAATCTTTGGCGCCTCCTTCGATGACATCCACCTTGAACTCCAACCGTTCGCCGTCCTTCAGCTCAAACAAGCGCGAAGTCTTTTGGCTGGCGCTGAAAATCGCGCGGCCAGCGGGAGGTTGCTCGAAGCGGAACTGCCCCTCGGTCTCGACGGGCAGACCAAACCCGGGCACGAAGGTGAAGTCCGTCCAGCTGGTTTTCGTATTGTCGTCGAAGCTATCCAGAACACTGGTTTCGGTGATAAACACCTGAGCGTTGTCATACGTCGCCTGGTAGGGATTCTCCACGGCATTGGCTGCGAAATCCTGATACAGGTAGAGCGTGAAATAGCCGGTGATGTTGATGAAGGGAGCCGCGGGATCGTCCGCTCCACCAATCAAGGTGTCGGCGCCGGGGGTGTCGATGACTTCCTTCTCCCAGATCACGTTGTCGTTGTCTTCCTTGTCCAGGGCGCGTGCTCGGATGTAGACGCTGCCTTCTTTGACGGTGAGCGTGAGTACCAGTGTGATGTTGTTGTTCTTGAGGTTGGCTGCCGGACCATCATCGGCGACGAAGTACTTGTTGATCCCCTTGGTGATCAGCACATCCGTGGTTGACTTGGCGAGCCCATAGCCGGCCAGTGTGCCGGGGCTATTGGGTTGTCCTCCGATGGAAGTCGGGAGAAACGCCAAGATCGCGAAGGAGTCCTTGGCTCCTCCTTCCACGAGATCGACTCGGAACTCAACTGTCCGGCCCTCCTTGAGTTCGAATGTTTCGGAGGTCTTCTGACTGGCGCTAAAGATGGCTCGGCCAGCCCCGGGCTGCTCGAAGCGGAACTTGCCGTCGGCCTCACTCGGAAGTCCGAATCCGGGTACAAACGTGAAATCTGTCCAGGCGGTTTTGGTGTTGTCGTTGAAATCGTCAAGCACGCGGGCCTGCGATTTCCAACCGGTGAGTAGGGTTAACAGAAGGGCTAAGTACTGCGTGCTGAGGCGCAGCCACAGGGGTTTGTACGTATTCATGGTAGGGGTGGTATGTGTCCTAAATAGATCGTCTTTTTTCATGCCATAGTCAAATCGTTTCAGGACACAAAACTGTCCACTTCTGGGATATCGGCAGGCGGGTCCAAGGAGTTGAGCCCAGTTCCGGTGACAGCCCCTGAGTTGACTCACACCTCATGGGTGTGGCCTGCGCGGCACCTGCGGACGCCAGACCGATCTGGGAGGTTCCGCTGGGCCGGACTTGGGGTTGTCCCATCTTTGAGCACTTTAGCCTCGCCTTCGCGCTCCAGCCGTGGCATTTGTTGACAGTCTTTGTAAATCTCGCCTGCTGTGTTATGAAGCATGATGTGCCAACCTCTTTCTTTCGATCGCCTACCTTAGCCTCCTTGAGGAGCTGCTGCGTTTTAGCGGCTTTGACTTGGGGTTTTTTGGGGCAGCTTCCAGCCGCCGATTGGTTTCAATATGCGGGCCCTCAAGGGGATGGAAGCTCGCCTGAGATGGTGCGCACGAACTGGTCGGAGGCTGCGCCCAAGGTGCTTTGGCGGAAGCCGATCGGACAGGGATTTAGCTCGATCACGACCGGCGGCGGCCGACTTTTTACACAATCGAAGCGCGCGCGCAATGTAGTGGATCGCGAGCTTTGCCTGGCGCTCAATGCTGCCACTGGCGAGGAGATCTGGAGGGTGGATGTAGGGGTGGCCCAGTACACAGATTTAGCCGGCTACAGTGAGCAAAATGAGGACGGGCCGCGTTCCACTCCTACCGTCGATGGCAATTTCGTCTACGTGCTCAACTCGTATCTGAAGCTCTACTGTCTTCGAGCTGATACGGGCGCCGAGGTCTGGAGCCGAGACTTTAAGGCTGAGTTGGGAAGCCAGGTCATTGCATGGCAAAATGCCGCTTCCCCACTCATCGTGGGCGATCTGATTCTGCTCAACGCCAATGCGGGCAGTCAGCGTTTGCTGGCGGTTCGCAAGTCTGACGGGGGTACTGCTTGGCGAGTGGCGGGCGGGATTATTACCCACTCAACTCCAACCTATGCCGTCATTCACGACGTCCCACAGGTCATTTTCCTCACTCTGTCGGGGCTGACATCAGTGGTTCCTGAGACCGGTGTCACGCTGTGGCAGCTCCCGTTTTCACCCTCTGCGACCTCAACAGCATCCTCTCCTATCGTCTCCGGAAACCTAGTTCATGCCTCTGCCGCTTATGCTTCCGGCACGTGGGTCGCGCGAGTCAGTAAGAATGGAAACGCTTTCACGGCCACCCCAGTCGCTGGTGCCAATCCCCGCAGAGGCAATGATTACTTCAGTCATTGGGCGACCCCCGTTGCCCACGAGGGCTTTATATATACGGTTCCCAGCCAAAGTTCCTCGCAAGCCAAGCTGGCATGCTTTGATCCAGTGACTGGCACTAACCGCTGGGCGCAGTCGGCGGTTGGTTCTGCACGGATCGGGTTTGGCAGCGTGATCAAGGCGAAGAACGCGTTGATCGTGCTCACCGAGGATGGAGAGTTGGTGCTGGTGGATCCTAACCCTTCGGCGTATTCCCAGCTTGGGAAACTTAAAGTGCTCACGCGATTATGCTGGAACCATGTCGCTTTGGCCAACGGTCGAATTTACGCGCGCAACAGCGCTGCCAATTCCGAGATCATCGCGGTCGATGTCGCCCCCCCCCTTCCTCCGCTTCCGGCCTTGGCTGTGACCGCCGGACGGTTGACCGATGGAACCGGCCTTCAACTGGAGGTGCGCGCGGCTGAAGGGGGTAACCTTGAAGCTGACCACGGTCAACAACTCGAGATTATCAGCTCTCCCGATGTGACGGCCCCTTCTGGCGAATGGACGTTGGAGGCATATCCCTGGATCCCCCGCGATGGGGGGCTGGTGGTAGAGATCCCTCTGCTCGATCAACCGGCCCAATTCCTCCAAGTTCGGGCGAAGACTCAGTAGTTTCTCCGCTCCACTGCCCCTCGATGCAACGACTTATGACCTCAGCTCACAAAATGGAGTTTGTTTTCGAGGGGGCCCCGCCCCTCAGCTCGCGCTGTGGAGCGCAGCCCGTGATCGTTCGTCGATCTCCTGAGGGCGTAACGGGGTTTACGCTCATTGAGTTGTTGGTGGTCATCGCGATTATCGCGATTCTGTCGGCAATTCTGCTTCCCGCTCTGGGGGGAGCGAAAGAGCGGGCCAAGCGGACGTCCTGCATCAACAACGCTCGGCAGTTCATCCTCGCGGTCAAACTGTATGCCACCGACCACGAGAACAAGCTGCCGCGTGGGGGCACCGACAACTCCAATAAGGAGGACACCCACACGCCCATCCTCTCCAGCGAAGCCAAGACCAACCTGCTTGAGTATGCCAGTCAGCTGAAGTCGCTGGATTGTCCCAACTTGGCGAATTGGATGGAAACGCGGCAGGGATGGCGGGATCAGGATGACTATGGTGTGGCGATTGGCTATCACTACATGGGGGGGCATTTGGGTACGCCTTGGGAACCCGTCGATGGCACCACGAACCGATGGATTTCTCCACAAACCGATTTTGATGATCCGCGCTTGGTCCTGGTCGCGGACCTGAATGTCCAGGCCTATAGCTTTCAGCGAATTCTCGCCCCGCACGCCGCTCGTGGCCCCGAGGTGAAAGACGATAACTACTTCGGTGACAATGACGACGCCTACAACCAGACCGCCATCAGTGTCGGAGCTCAGGGAGGAAACGTCGGACTCATGGATGGTTCGGTCACCTGGAAACCTGTCGGGGAATTGCGAGCTTACCGGGCCTCCCGTCTGTGGGGCGCTGATGGTGCTACAGGTTACTGGTGATGGGACCGATTTCGGAGGGGGAGATCATCGATTTTTCCCGGCGTTTTGGGATTCTACCCAACGCACTGCGTGGCTTACGAGCGCGGTGGCATCCTTTAGTTCCAGCTTGTCCTTAATGTGTCCTCGGTGCACATCCACTGTCTTGCTGCTCAGATTAAGAATCCGGGCCACCTCCTTGGTGCTCTTGCCCTCACCGAGTAGCTGAAAGACTTCGAACTCGCGATCGGTCAGGGATTCTACTCCTGACTTCGAGGTGGAGGTGCGACTCCCCGAGAAGATCTCCAGGATCTTGGCCGACATCCGTTCGCTGACGAAAATCTGTCCAGCGAGTACCTGGCGGATGGCCACGATCATTTTTTCACCGCCTGCCTCCTTCATGAGGTAGCCTCGGGCCCCGGCGCGGAGCGCCCGTTCGGCATGCAACATTTCGTCGTGCATCGAAATAACCAGGATAGGGAGTTCTGGATAAAACACGCGTAGGTCCTTGATCAGTTCCAACCCTCCTTTGCCTGGCAGAGTGAGGTCGGTGATGACCAGGTCCGCCTGGCACTTAGGCAATTGAGCCAAGGCTTCATTCGCCGAGCCGGCTTGGCCGCACACGCCCAGGCCGGTCTCACCGGCGATGAGTTGAGCCATGCCCATCCGCATCATGGGATGATCGTCGACCAGAAAAATTCGCTTGGCCGGCATGGTGACTTGCTTCTCGGCGGGACGCCTTTCGGAGAGGTCCCGCGGGAGGGCGGAGGGCTGGCCGTTTTTGTTGGCTGATTTGGCTTTGCTCATGGTTTTTTCCAGAGGGTGCAGGTCACTCGCAGGCCCTTGCGGGGTTCGGAGGCGACTTCCAGGGTCGCTCCGATGACCTGCGCCCGGTATTTCATCAACCGCAGCCCCAGCCCCGGCTCTTTTTTTCGGCGCGAGGGAAGGCCTCGCCCATTGTCGGAAATGCTCAAGATCCAACGGTCCTGATCCTCGTGCAGCGACAGGATGATTCGGGAAGCCCGGCTGTGCTTGAGCGCATTGTTGAGGGCCTCTTGCGCGATTCGGTAAAGGTGGGTGGCGTGGCCCTCGTTGTGGAGGAGGACCTTCTCATCGCAGACCAGTTCACAAGTCACCCCGGGCAGTGTTTGGGTCCCGGCGACCAACTCCCCCAGCGCGATCATCAATCCCTCGGACCCCAGTGGTACCGGCGAGAGTCCGTGCGAAAGCAGCCGTGTGCTGTGAACCGTTTGACGAATCTGGCGGGTGATGTCTCGAGCGAAGTCGACCAGCGCGGGAGCGGAGGTCTTGAGTTTTCCCACCAGCGCGTGGCTGAGCAGTTCCAGCGCCGTGAGCTGCTGTCCCAAGCCATCGTGAAGATCCCTGCCGATCCGACGTTGCTCCTTTTCGCTGAGGGCGAGCAGTTCTTGCTCCAGTTGCTTCCGATTCGTAATATCAGTCCGGATGGCGACGTACTGCACCGGCTTCCCTTCGGAGTTGAGAAAGGGAAAGATGGTGGTGTCCACCCAGTAGAGCGATCCGTCCTTGGCTCGATTCTGGATCTCTCCACGCCAGACGCGGCCCTCGGAGATGTTGGACCAAAGCTCCATGAAAAAGCTTCGGGGATGATGGCCGGAGTTGATGAGGCGATGGTTCTTGCCGATCAGCTCGCGATGCGTGTATTGAGAAATCTGGCAGAATTTCTGATTCGCGTAGGTGATGCGGCCGGCGGCGTCCGTCACTGCCACGATGGAATGCTCGTCCAGGGCTGCCTTGACGTCTCTCAGTTCCTTGAGCGTTCGGAGCATTTCCCGCTCGCCCAGCTTGCGATCCGAGATGTCCCGCATGATCACCTGAATCTCGGACTGAGGAGAGCTTCCCAAGGGGATTACTCTGACTTCGACATCAATGCCGGCCGGCGCGTTACCGTTTGGTTTAAGGCGCGCTTCAAAGGCGACCTTTCGCTGAGCGAACTGTAAGAGGCGACGGCTGGAATGGCGGGAGGAACTCTTCTCCGGGGCCTCTAGAAATTCCATCAGGCTGCGGCCGTTAGCCTCCGAGAGATGGCTCAACCCGAGCATGCGAGTGCCCGCCCGGTTCAGGAACACGATCTTCCCCTCCCGCTGGATGCAAATCAGATCCGGCGAGTTGCGAATGAGATGGTTCGCGACCCTAATGCTTTCCTGCTGAGTTGGGGTGCGCTGTGTTGGTTGACCCGGCACACCCATTCACATACCGCTCGCGGCCCGCCAAATCCACACCGAAGTCAGGGCAGCCGATTTCGGTATTCGGTCGGGGACTCGCCCATGACCTTCTTAAAGACCCGGTTAAAGTGCGTTAGGGACTGGAACCCGACCGCGTAGGCAATTTCGCTAATGCGCAGGTTGGGATTCAGGAGGAGGTTCTTGGCCTTCTCGATGCGCGACCGCGACACGAACTCCGTGAAGTGGAGTCCCGTCGCTCGCTTGAACAGCTTGCAAAAATAGAAAGTGCTCGTGTTGACCGCCTTGGCGACCTTGCCGAGGCTGAGTTCTTCGTCCTGGTGCTCCTCGATGTACTTCTTGGCCCGGGTGATGACGGGAGGTTCCATGTTGTTGTTCTGGACGGTGATCTGGTTGCTCTTGATGGCGAGGTGTTCGGAGAAGATGGTCAGCATCTGCATGGCTCCATCGAGCTTCTTCGCGGAGACCACGGGGGTAGCGAAGTAGAGATCATGGAGTTTCTCGGGGTTCACATCATGTCCATGGTCGGCAAACTCCTTGGCCACCTTCTCAAACTGGGCTTCGGTGGGGGGGGTCTTCATGACCTGGCCGGTTTGCAGGAAGCCGATGGTGTCCGTTCCCAGTCGGACCGGCACCGCCATCTCACAAAGGCCATAGTTGCAGGTGAGCGAGCGTGGTTCGTCGACGGCGCTCTTGCAGAGACGTTCCTGCATTTGGAGGCAGGCGGCGCAGCTTCGGCTTTTCTCTGCCATGAGCGCACAAAAGGGGTTCTCCTTGCGTTTACCATGGAGCGGAAGCTGCCAGGTTTCCACCGGACGCAAGGTCATAGGGAGGCCGGTAATTTCGCTGTAAGCTTGCTCAAATTCCCGATAGAGGGGAGATTTAGTCAGGGTCTCAACCAAAGTTTCATTCGCATTCATTGCATTTTCCTTTCCCTTTCGGGGTGCCCGCCCATTGGCGCTGACCAGGACAATCTAGAGCTAGCGCTTCCATCTGGGTATTGGGAGCGATGATTAATCGTGGCGGTGCCTGCCTCCTAGGTGCCTAGGGAAATTCCCTAGCAAGTCAAAGCGAGTTTCGCTGAGGTGCATGGCAACAAAAAAAGTTGGGGTTCCCGAAAGTTTTCCTGTTGGCGTGGGAGGGCAGTGCCGATATAGCCACTAATGGAAAGACAGAGCGCCACACCCTTCGGGGTGTATCGGTCGGAGAGCATGGAAAAGCAGTCACATTCTGGCGTCGACGCGGAGATCAATCTCCTTGGAGAGCTGCATCCCTTAGTTCAGCAGCTGGGGTCGACGGAGGGGCTGCACGAGCTGTCAGAAACTTCGAAACTGATCGCTCATCACACCGTGACGGATGTGGAATCCCTGTGGAGTTTTCTGCGCGCCTATCGCAGCCGCATTCTGTTGCCCCTGGAGCTGCCGATCATTCATCAGGCGTTTCTCCATGCGGACAAAGGGCGGACCCGAGAGTTGATCGAGTTGGACCGAAAGATCGCCGAGACTCCGCGACTCAAGCATCTCTCATCCGCCAGCCGCCGTGTGGGGCAGGCGCAGTTGAAGCGATTGCGCCCGTTAAGAGATGTGAGGGTTTTGCAGCGTTACTTGGCTGCCGTCGAAGCCAAGCAAGCGGAGGGCTGGCACACCTTGGTTTTTGGGCTGACCCTGGCTATCTACAGCGTCCCGTTGCGTCAGGGGCTTTTAGGCTACGCCCAGCAGGTCATGCGGGGCTTCATTCACAGTGCCGGTCGCCGCTTTGCGGTGCCGGCCGGTGAGATTGAGGAAATGATGCAGGAGCTGAACGCCGCTCTCCCGGCGGCCCTCGGGACATTGCTCTTCCTCGAGGGCTTGGATCGATCGTCCGGCGGCGTGGCGCCTTCGGGGACTACCTTCCCCCCCATCCCCGAATAAAGCCGACGCATTGGGCCACATCGGGCACGGAGTGGTCCCAGTTGTTTTCGTATTCAATGGAGATGTTCCCGTCGAAACCTTGGGCTTTCAGTTCGCTCAGGCATCCCGCCACGTCGGAGACTCCCAAACCGTAGACTTGGTCGGGCAGGTGCGACCCGATCGCTGCCCGATCCTTGAGATGGGTGCTGACGATCCGGCCTTTGAGAATGCGCAGGCATTCCACCGGCTTGAGTCCGGAGCTTGCCCAATGGCCGGTGTCCGCGCAGGCACCGATGCGCATATCACGATCCTTGAGCACGGATGCGAGGTAGTTCGGATCCCAGATCTTGTAGTCGGGGCGGCTGGGGTTTTTGGCGTGTTCGTGGAAAGCGACCTTGATGTCATACTCCTTGACCATTTTCTCAATGGTATCCAGCGCATCCAATGACTCGGTCGTCACCGCATAGAGCTCCATTTTCTTGGCAAATTCGAAAATCTTGCGTGCTTCGGCTTCCCCTTTGGGAACGCCTACGACCCCGTAGTTGACCACCTTGATCTTGTGCTGCAGCAGCTTCGCTCGGACTTTGGCCAGCACTTCGTCGGAGGCGTTGTGGTCAAACTTAACCCCGGGTTCTTCCCGGCTCAGCTTCTGTCCGGGATAAAACTCGATGATTCGTCCGCCAGCCTGGTCGGTTTTTTCAATAGCCTCGAAGAGGCTAAAGCGGTTGAACGTGTAGGCTTGGCACCCGACCGCGAAGCCGGAGATCTTGTAGGCGTCGGGGATCGGATGGGCGGCTGGGGATGACAGGGCGGCTGCCAGCATGGCAAAGGCGCACAGGAGAGGACGGTAGGTCATATGGGTATTACTGACGTCGGGTCTCTCCCGGGAATTCGGCTGATTTTGACCTGGGGTCAGCCGAGGGTGATTAGCCAACACGGGGTGTCTTGGATCTTACCTACGGATCACCCTCTCCTGCCTCTTGTGCTTTTGCGTCGGCCGTGATATGGATTCTTTGTTCATTCGTTAGAAAGTTCTATCAGTTTGGAGTCCTTTGCCCGGAGGTGCGCCAAACATCTTATCCAGTCGTTGCTTATACTCTATGAAACGATGCCGCCTCCCGCTCTGCTGGGCTGCTCTGTCCTGCGGGCTTTGTCTGTTCGGCTCCGTCTTGACCGCGTCCTCCCAGGTTATCGATCCACCGATCACTCCCCCTCTACGCCCAGTGGTAAGCATCGCTGTGGTGGATGCTGAAGGGGCTGAGCCTGAGAGAATTCCCCCTGGAATGCTGCGGCCCATCGTGTTGAATCCACTCGTCTTCGTCGTTTCACGCCTGGGGCCGGTCGATTTCGATTTACCCATCTTCTACCGCTTATCCGGCAGCGCGGAAAATGGCAGCGACTATGAGCGGCTTTCCGGGTTGATCACCATTCCGAAAGGCTCTACGAGCGTTCGCCTTTCCGTAATGCCCCTGGATGACGACCGGGCTGAATCGACCGAGACGGTGGTCGTTGCCCTGGAGTACCCGATTTGTCCCGCCATCTTCCCGCCCCCACGCGAGTGTTACCTCGTGGGGCAACCTGCGGTGGCTCAAGGGACCATCCTCGACAACGGGGCGGTAACTGACGGTTTCCCTCCGCAGGTTTCGGTCGTTGCTGCGGACGCGGTGGCGAGAGAACCGAGAACCCCGCTTCCGAACGAACGCCTGCTCTTGGATCGTGGTCAGTTCCGGATTGCTCGGACGGGATCCACCACCGCCCCCTTGAGGGTCTTCTATTCTCTGAGCGGAACTGCGTTGAATGGCAGCGACTATCAGGCGCTCCGCTCCGCCATCGTTATCCCCGAAGGTGCGTCAACGATTGATCTCGATGTGACTCCGATCAACGATGGAGTCGTGGAGTCCCCCGAATCAGTGGTTTTGACCCTCATCGACCCCTTGACGCTGCCCGAGCCGGCCGAGGTTGGGTTACCGGGGATCGACCTGGGCGGTGTTCTTTGGGCCAGCTATGAGGTTGGAGCTCCTGCGGTGGCGGAGGTGGAGTTGTTGGATAACGGAGAGGGTAAGCCGGTCAACTTGCCGGTGGTGAGCATCAGCACTTTGGATGACGTCGCTACGGAGCCCTCCTCTGCGGACCCCGACATCCTGCGCGTTGACAAGGCCTATGCTGTGGTCTCCCGCACCGCACCCTTCGATGCGCCTCTTTCCGTGATGTATCGGCTGGGTGGCAGTGCGGTCAATGGAGTGGACTATGGGCGGCTTGCTTACACGGCTACGATCCCCGCCGGCAGCAAGTCCACGCTCCTCGAAGTGGTGCCACTCTACGATCGTCTCCTCGAAGAAGATGAGTCTGTGGTTGTGACTTTAGTTCGATGGCCGATTTCCCTCCCTCCGGATCCTCTGGTGCTCGGGTCCAACCCCGACGACCTGATTCTTCCTCCGATCGACCCGCCGGTTCTCATCCCGCGTTACGAGCTGGGAACCGACTATGCGGCCAAGGTGCAGATTCGTGATAATGGCTTGGCTCCCGAGAATCGCCCCCCTAAAGCCGACATCGTGAGCCCCGCTCGCGGCAGCGAGTTTGAGGCGCCGGCATCGTTCGACATCGTCGTGCAGACGGCCGATGCGGACGGCTATGTCCCGTGGGTCGAATTCTTCTTGGGCAAGGAAAAGATTGGCGACTCCCGGATCGATTTTATCAAGGCACCTGAACCTGGCGCCTTGATCACGCACACGTTCCGTTGGGAGAATGTGGCGGAGGGATCGTATGGGATCACGTCTGTGGCGCATGACAACGGTGGAGCCACCACTCTGACCGCCGAAATTTCAATCCGAGTGGTTTCAGACCTGCGGCCCACGGTCAGCATCCTGGCGCGGGATGCCATCGCCACGGAAGGTTCGAGTGAGTGGGCTACTCCCACGGCTACCTTCTTGATCCGGCGTCAGGGTCCGATGGACGATGAATTATCGGTGGGACTTAAGATTGGGGGAAGTGCCGTTCCAGCCAAGGACTACGCGACGTTACCGGAGAAGGTGGTGATTCCTGCGGGTGTGGGGAGTGTGCGGCTGGTGGTTCGCCCGACCGATGATCAAGAGGTGGAGCGGATCGAAACCGTCTCCATCGAGTTGCTCCCCGCAGATAGCGGTCTGGTGAAGCCGGGTATTGGCTGGCCCGCCTATCGTCTGGGACGCCCTGCGCAGGGGGTGGTGGTCATATTGGACAACGATCAGTCTCGGCCGCCTTGCCAGTTGCTTCCCGACGGATTGTTTCATTTGTGTCTGCCGGGAAACCGCGGGCTCGGCTATCGACTGGAGGTTTCACCCGATCTGACGAACTGGAATGATCTGGGGCCGGTATCGGCCGAGGATGGTGCGGTTCACTATGTGGACCCCGAGGTGGAGGGGGTGTCCCGGCGCTTCTATCGGTTGCAGACGTTGTCGCTCGACGAAGCGCCGGTGAACGATTAGTATCTTGAGGCAGAATGCGTCTTCTTCAAAAATCCGGTGATCGTCGTGAATTCCTGGTAGCATCTGCCTTGGCAGTGGCGGCGATTCCCTTGGCGGAGCGTGCCGCCCAAGCCGAGGCCGAGACATCGGCCGAGGCTAAGGGGTTAGGTGGGAATGAGTATGGAATTGTGGATATCCATCAGCACACCCACTACCACGCCCGCACTGATGAAGCGATGTTGCGGCATCAGCGTGCAATGGGGATTCAACATTCCATTCTGCTCCCGGCCGGACGGCTCCATGGGCTGGCGGCCCAGTGTGGTGGAAATCAGACCGTGGTAGATTTTTGTCGAGCGCATCCCAAGGAGTTTTCCTTCTGCGCGAATGAGTTGCCGGATATCCCGGAGGCGCGCGGGGAGATTGAGAAGTACCTCAAGCTGGGTGCGGTGGGTATTGCCGAGCAAAAGTTCAAGGTGCCTTGCGATGGGCCGTCGATGATTCAAATCGCCGAGCTGGCCAGAGAGTACCGCGTTCCTGTGCTGCTCCACTTCGAGCATGGCGCTTACAACCTGGGCTTTGAAAATTTTCATCGCGTCCTGGAGAAATTTCCGGACGTGAATTTCATCGGACACGCACAGACTTGGTGGAACAATGTGGGACATGTGGCTGATCCTACCGATCTTTATCCCAAGGGTGTGATCCGTCCTGGAGGGCTTACCGATCGTTACCTGCGCGACTATCCCAATATGTACGGGGATTTATCCGCCGGCTCCGGGCTCAACTTTCTGGTTCGCGATGAAGAATTTGCCTGCGCCTTTCTCCATCGCCATCAGGACAAGCTGATTTATGGCTCTGACTGTGCGGATGAGCTGGGGAGAGGACCTGGTTGTCAAGGAGCGCAGACCCTGGCGCAGGTGCGCAAGCTCCTGACCGACCCGCATGCACTGCGCAAGGTTTTGCGGGGGAACGCTGTGAAAGTGTTTCAGCTGAAGTTGAAGTAGCAGCTCGGCCCGGGAAGCCACCTCGCCAGAACTCTCTTGACGTCCTGATCTGAACTCAAGGACTCGGCTGCGTTCTGCACCTGGCTGCGACGTGAGCTGCCTCAGCGGCTGTCGTCAACTGAGTGCAATCGCCTGCGGGCCGGGCAGGGTGTCAGGAGGTTCGCAAACTACTTCGCTTCCGATCTGCCCACGCGTAACGGCCGGCGGCACGGCTGGCAAATCTTCTGGCGGGTTTCGAACGAGAGAGGGCTGCGGGAATGGTGGGTGGCCCTGCCTGCTTAGCGCTGATAGAGGGGGATGTAGTGATAGGGCATGGCCAGCATCATGGTATAGACCGCCGTGCAGTAGACCTCGCCGACGCCCATTCGTCCTTGATCCAGGCTAGGATCCCACCAGGCCATATCTCCGCGGTTGTTCACGTTTTGGAGAAGCAGCTCGGTCATGGTGGCGTAATATTTCGCCCAAGTCTCCGATCCCACCATGTAGAGCGCCGGGGCGGCGTAGAAGTTTCCGTAGGTGAACCAGTCCTGATTGTTTCGCGGTGTGTTCATCAGGTAGCGGGCTCCGGCCTTCACCATCGGATCATCATAGATGCCGCAGACCTGCAGTGAGTAGATCGCCGCGGCGGTTCGGGCGTATCCCGGCTCCCGCTGCGGCTGATAGCAGAAACCGCCTGACTTCTCGTGGTAGCAGCTGCGCACATATTTGACCGCCCGGTCGATGGTTCGCTGGGGGACATCCAGACCAGCATTCTTGGCGGCACGTAGGGCTACCACCTGCAGGACGGTGACCGAGATGTCGGCATCGCGAGCCACGGGACGATATCTCCATCCGCCTTCCTCGTTCTGCGAGCTGAGGATCACTTTGATAATGCGATCGAGCTTGATACGCAGGCTCGGGTTACGGCCCTGGCCATAGATCTCTCCCAGGGCGATTGCGGCGATACCGTGATTGTACATGTATTGACCGTTGTTCCGGTTGCCGATCAATCCATCCGCCGCCGTGGAGTCCACGAGGAATTGGACACCTTGCTGCACATTCTTTCCGAACTCCCCTTCACCCGGCAGTTGGCCTGCCGCTTGGAAGCACATCAGGACATATCCGGTCATGGCCACTTGGTGGCGCAGCTCTTCATCTTGGGTTCCCCACGCCCCGTTGGGCTGCTGTTTCGAGGCCAGGAATTTGAGTGCTCCTTTGATGATCTTCTCGGACTTGGCATCTACCTTGACCGGGTCGGGTTGTCTCAGGATGGGTCCAGTTCCGGCGGCACCGAACAGCGGAGATCCCCTTAAGAATGCGAAGATCATCAGCGCCACGTACAGGAGTCGGGCGGGCTGGATCGGTTGCGAGAAGGCGGTCTTCATTTGGGTTCTGCCTGATCGGCCAGGTTTCGGAGGTATTGCTCCACTAGGGGTGCGTATTCCTGGGGATACGATTCACTCTGCGATTGCTGGATGGCGGCCCGATCACGGGCCGGGAGTCCGGTAAATTTACTGCTCCCGGTGGCCGCAGTGGTTGGGCCGTCCGCTCCACCGTTGCCACGCCAGTTGCCTTCGCGTCCATCACCCTGCGGCCCGGGCTGGCCTTGCTGGCTGCGCTTCGTCTTGCCCTGGCCGGGTTTTTTGCCTTGGCCTTGCGAGTTGCTCGCCTGCTGCTGACTGTCTGAACTCAGCCCCGATTGAGCCAGCGCGATAGCCGCCTGCGCCTGAGCGAGGTGTTGTCCGGCTTTTTGGGCGCTGGCTTGAGCCGGCGCTCCGTGATGTTCTCCGGCTTCGGCAGCGCCGGTATCGAGTTCCTCTTGAGCGGCTTCCAGCTCTTGCTGCGCTGCTCCTGGGAGTTCTCCCATTTTGCCACTGGAGAGCGGTTGGATCTTCTTGCCTGCCCGGCTGAGTGATTGGGCGGCTTTATCCATGGCGGCGGTGGAGGCATTTTTCATGGCTGCTTCGAGAGCCTGAGCCAAGCCAAGAACTTCTTTTTGATGATCGGAGATGGTGGGCAGGTTCGGAGCCCCTTCCGTCACGAGCGGTTGATTCGCCTTGACCCCGCGCTCCATCGCTCCGAGGGCTGCTTTCATGGATTCCAGGGCGCTGGGCAGATCCGCCTTGGTTAGTTTTTGAACCGCCATCTCCGCTTCCCGCTTGGCTTGGGTGGTGGCGGGGGCTGAGATCATCGGCTGGGCCAGGTCGGTGGCGATCTGCTGTTGCTTGTCCTTCAAAGTCTGCATGGCGTTCGCCGCGCCCTGCTGCAGCTGCGAGAGCGCTTCGTTCACATCCTTCTGTGCCTCCGCAATGATCTGTGAGATATCCTGGAGATTGTCCGATTCCTCCTCCGACTCCTCGCCCAGTTCCTCCTTCAGTTGATCAATTTTTCGCTCTAACTCCTTGCGGGCGGCGTACAGCTGCTTGAGGGCAATGGATTCCTTTGCCTGGGCGTCGATCGGTTGGACTTTGGAGAGCTGCTCACGGGCCTGCACCATGTAGAGTGCTGCCTCCGCGAGGTATTCGGATGCCTTGGGGGCCGGCTTTTCCGCCTCGCTTCCCAGCTCCCGTGTGGCTTCGCTGAGTGTGTGCTGCCGGGTAACGGTTTCCGGCATGGCCGCGGGAATGGGTTTCACCGCCTCGCGCGTGGTCAGGGTAAAGACGTCTTGTTGCTCTTGAATGATCGCAATGAGCTTTTTCAACAAGGCCTCAAGATCGGCCAGCTCCTTGGTGGCTTCCTCCAGATGTTCCTTTTGCTTCGCCAGGGCCTGAGCGGCGCGTTCCAGTGCCTCCAGCGCCGCTTGCTGCGCCGAGTCGAGATTCTTTTCTTCAGCCAGAGACTTCTGCGATTTCTGCATCTGGGCCGCCGCCTCCCCCAGAGCTTCGGCCGCTTCCGGAGCAGGTTCGGCGGCTAGTTGCTGCGTTTCGTGGGCGTCATCCTGGATGTCCCCTTGCTTGGGAGCGAAGGCGGCGACCTTGTCGGCGGGGCTGACCGAGGTCTCCTTCCGAAGCTGCTCTTGTTTGCGGATCAGGTCGCGCACCCGTTGCTGGAGAATCTCGATGGCTGACAAGGCTTTTTCGGGAAGCTGCTTGGGCGATTCTGCCTTGGTCAGCTGATCGAGCAGCTCTCGGCGGGCCTGCTCCATCTTCGTGAGCGACTCCCCTTGCTTGGCGATGGCTTGTTCACGGCTGAGCTGGGGGGCTTGGCCGGATAGAAGTGAACTGCGTGCTTCTTGCATTCGATCGGTGGCGGCTTGCAGATGTTCCGCCGCGGCGGGGGCGAGGTCTTGAATGTCCTTGCGAACGAGGTCGGTGGAGTCAACCACCTCGCCTTGCTCTCCTTCGCGTTTCCCGGCCTCCTCCTTGTTCTGCAGTTTGCGGGTGGCGTCGGTCAGCGCTTGCTGTTTGTCGATCGCGGCATCGAGTTCGCGGAGGGCCTCCCGCAGGGCATCCTGTTTGTCCAACGATTGGGTGAGCAGCCGGGCGACCTCGCGCATCTGGTCGCGCGCCCGCTTTTCGCTGCCGGCGGCGCCGAGCATGCGGGCACTCTTCAACTCGCGCAGGGCGGTGTCCAGGGCGAGCATCATCCCGCCCTGCTTGGCTCGCTCCAACGCCAGACGCGGACGCTCGGCGGTGGTGGCGTCGCCTGAAGCCGTCACGAGCTTCTCCAACTGATCCAGCACCAAGGAGGTTTCGGCACGAATTGAGGCTTCGTCGGTCTCCTGAAGTTGAAGGTTGAGCCGCTGAGTCTCCTGAAATTGCTCGAGCGCTTTCCGGTCCACCTGACGAGCGAGCCAGACCGCCAGCCTCATGTTGTCCGTCTGCCGTGCGGCCAGCTCCTTGAGTCGGATGGCGATGTCATAGACCGCCTGCTGTCGCTGATACTCCGTGAGGAGTTGGCGGAGTTGGGTAATGATGTTGCGTTGCCCGGAGAAGGCCTCGGAGACCTGCTGGTTGTTGCTGTTTTGATTCTGGCGCGCGTCCGTGAGTAGCTGGAGCACCTTTTGCATGTCCTGATCGGTCAACCGGTTCAGCACGCTTCGAATGGCCCGGAGGATTTTAACGTCTTCGCCTGAGATGCCGTTGAGGTCGAATTCGGTGAGGATTTGGTCCAGTTGGATGCCCACGCGCGTGGCCGAGGTCTTAATCTGCTCTTGCTTGGCGCTCTGCTGCTGGAGGGGGTCTTCGGCGGGGGCTGCGACCATCCCCCAGGCGCTCATGCAAAGGATGGCGATCATCCGCAGAACCGCGTCGATGTCAGAACGATGCATCATGGCGCCGATATTATAGGGCGTCGATCGAGGTTTGTCAGTTAGTAGTTGGGGCGGGGGCGATTAAATCGGGGTGACGTTCGCGTCCAGTACCGGTCGACTAGATGAGGACAAACTCCTGTGGGCCCACCAGGGCTCCACGGAGTTTCTCCCTACCCTGTTGGCGATGGTAAGCTCAGCCGAGACCCAGTTCCAGGAGCCCCCCGGCTCGCGCGGCTAGTTTGAATCTCTTTGACGTTGGGGGCGTCCGAATGACAGTCTTTTATTGCAATTTATGACACCAAAAATCATCTATTCGACCCTCCTGGCTGCTTTCGCTACGCTCGGGGCACACGCCGCACCGGATCTCAGCAAGCTCCCCCCTCCTTCGACCAAGACCGGTATCACGTTCGCGGCCGATATTAAGCCTATTTTTGAGAAGTCCTGCGTGAAGTGCCATGGCGCGGAAAAGCAGAAGGGCAAGCTGCGAGTGGACACACTCGAAGCCACGCTGAAAGGTTCTGAGAATGGAGAAATCCTCACCAAGGGCGACAGCAAGAAGGGGTCGCTCGTGGTGTCCATTGCCCGCCTGGATGAAGATTCGGCCATGCCTCCCGACGGCAAGGGTGATCCCTTGACCAAGGAGCAGGTCGGATTGATCCGCGCCTGGATTGATCAGGGAGCCAAGTAAGCTCCGCTGGAAGGTGTCACTGCCGCAGGTTGTTATAACACGACCTCGGTGCCGACGCCCGCATCGGTAAAGATCTCCAGCAGCACGCTGTGCGGAACGCGGCCGTCGACAAAGGACACTTTGTCGACGCCCGCTTGAATGGCGGCGACAGCGCTGTCGACCTTGGGGATCATTCCTTTGTCCACGACTCCTGCTTTCTTGAGCCCGGGAACTTCGCTGGTTTGGAGGTGGGCAATGAGGGTAGAGGGGTCCTTTGGATCACGCATCAGTCCGGGGACGTCACTCATGAACACGAGGCGACGCGCCTTAAGGGCGATGGCTGCCTGCGCGGCGGCTACATCGGCGTTGCAGTTGTAGATCTTGCCGTCCTCCCCTCGGGCCGTGGGGCTGATCACCGGCACCAGGCCTTGCTGGATACACTCCAGGAGGGGGGCGGTGTTAACTGACGTCACTTCCCCGACGTAACCGAAGTCGAGACTTTCGCCATTGGATCCTTGGGCGGCCAGCTTTCGGCAGCGGAAGATATCGGTCCCAGCAAAACCTTTCGCCCGCCCGCCGAGCGCGTTGATGGTCGCAACCACCTCAGGATTGATCTCTCGGGAGAGCACCCGGTCGACCACCTCTACCGTGGCTTCGTCGGTGACCCTCTGCCCTTGGATGAACTGGGCTTTGAGTCCTGAGGATTCCATTGCCCGAGTGATGGCCTTGCCGCCGCCATGCACCACCACCGGATTGATTTCCACTGCTTCCAAAAAGACGATGTCCCGAGCGACGCCTTGGCGAACCGTCGGGTCGGGTGAATCCATGAAGCTTCCGCCGTATTTCACCACGAACGTTTCGCCGCTGAAGCGTTGAATGTAGGGGAGGGCCTCGAGCAGGGTGGCGGCCTTGGAGATCAGGTCTTGCATGCGGGTTTTCTCTAGGAACTGAGGGGTGCGGTGATCGAGAGTTTAGCCTCCGAGCGAGGTTGGATCCGTGACGTCGCCTTTGTTGAAGTCGACATATTCCTCGGTGAGGTCGGCGGCATACATCAGGGCGCTGCCTTTACCGAGATTGAGTCGGATGTGCAGATCGAATTCGCGGGGTGCGGCTGCGGCGCAGAGATCCTTGAAGGAGGCCTTGGTAGGTTGCCCCTTTTTCAGGGACCACAAGACGTTGCGACTGCCGGGGGCGCTGTAGCCGATATCCACTTTGTTTTCCACGATTTTGGCCGCGCTGTATCCGAGTGCATCAATGATTCGTCCCCAGTTCGGGTCGCCGCCGTGCCAGCTGGTCTTGACGAGCGAGCTGTTGGCGACCGCTCGGGACGCCGCATCGGCGTCGGCGCTGCTCGCCGCACCTCCAACCCGCACAGTCACGAATCGCGTCACGCCCTCTCCATCGCGCACGATCATCTGTGCCAAGGTCAAACAGACCCGATTTAGTGCCGCTTGGAAGGCGGCGCCATCGGCCGTGGCTTTTTTCTTCGGGCCAACCGCCAGGTCCGCGGGTTGAAGCTTTCGGTTGCCCGCAAGGCCATTGGCGAGCACGAGCACAGTATCATTGGTGCTCATGTCACCATCGACCGTGATCCGATTGAAGCTGTGGGCCACCGCTTCCTGAAGGGCGGCTTGAAGGGCTTTGGGGGCGATATTGGCGTCGGAGGTAACGAAGCACAGCATGGTTGCGTGCAATCCCTGAGGAAATGCCGCCGGCCGAGCGCCGGTGGCCGACATTCCAGGCTGGATCATGCCCGCGCCTTTGCAAATCCCGCCGATCCTCACGACTTTGCCGCCCAGCTTGAATTCCACCGCCACGGTTTTGGGCTTGGTGTCGCTGGTCATGATTGCCTCGGCGGCTTGTCCCGCGTGCTCTGGGGTGGAACCCAGGAGGGGCGCTGCGGCTAGGATGCCCTGGCGGACATTCTTCATCGGCATGGTGACGCCGATTCGTCCGGTCGATCCGACTAGCACATGGTCGGGAGAGAGCTTCAGCTTGCGCGCCGCGAGGGCCGTCATCTCCAGGGCGTCGAGCAGACCTTGCTTGCCCGTACAGGCGTTGGCGTTGCCTGAATTCACCACGATCGCCTGAGCTTGCCCCTGGCGGACGCGCGCGGCGCACACTTTGACGGGGGCGGCGCAAATTTGGTTGGTGGTGAACATGCCGGCCACGCTGGCGGGGGCATCGGAGACGATCAGCGTCAGATCACGCTTCTTGCCTTTGTTGGAGCCTTTGCCTGTGCCGAGACGCTTGATATCACAGAACACGCCGGCGGTTCGAAAACCGATCGGAGCGACAATCGAGCCCGGTACCTCAGAGGATTTTGATTTCATCAAATAGTCGTAAAGGTACCATTCCATTCGGTGCACAGAAATTTGCAATGGGAAATTTTGGCCGAGAGCGAGACTTTGGCTTGGTTTTTATCGCCCTCCACGGACCGAACCGCCGATTGACTGTCGCGACGCCATCGAAACCGTGTCCGAGTTGTTGCCCGCGGATCACACAGGCCACACGGATAGGAAGGGGACGGCCGAACCCGATGCCCTCACACGCAACAAAGACACGAAGAGATCTGTTACCTAAAACGGAGGGGCCTTTTTGGCAGGGACTTCAGGATTAGCCCCAAAGAACGAAAGGAGACGAAAGAAGCGGACGGAGTGGTAACTACGGATTTCGCGGATTGCTCGGATGGGATGGATTCAACTCCTCAAGGATCCGGTTCTTGATCCGTGTGCTCTGCGTGTTCCGTGGGCAACCGGTCCCCGTCCTGCTGCTGCTCTTTGAACCTTTGCGGCTTGGTGGGTTCGTGTGAGACATCGGAGAGTGGGAGGTTTCCATTGTCTCCTCGGGCGAGATGCTCTCTACTTTTTGCAATGAAACGCTCCCTTATTTGGCTCGCGGCTTGCCTGTGGCTGGTGCTTCCCGCCCGTGCCGCTGGACCTGATGATCCCGTCCGGCCTTCTCGGCTCGAACTGTCATCCCCGCTTGACTATCAGGTAATTCAACGCGCTTCGAAGAGCAAAGGGATCATTCCCATCGTAGGACGCCTCAGTGGCGGTTGGGCCAAAGGCCAGATCGAGGCACGCTTGGTGGTGGGGGGACGGCCTGGCAAATGGCGTCGGGTGGCTAGCCTATCGCCGAGCGCAGGCTTTGCTGGATCTCTCGCCGTCCCCAGCGGCGGATGGTATGGACTGGAGATTCGGGCGGTGAACGGCAGAGAGGCCCTGGACCAAGTCTCGGTGGCGCATGTGGGGGTAGGGGAGGTGCTCGTCGTGGCCGGACAGTCCAATTCCGCCAATCACGGTGAGGAGAAGCAACAGGCAACGACGGGGCGAGTGGTGACCTTCGACGGGAAACGCTGGCAACTCTGCAATGATCCACAGCCGGGAGCCAGCGGCGGCGGCGGCAGTTTCTTGCCACCTTTGGGCGACGCGTTGACGAAGCGACTGGGGGTGCCGGTGGGTTTTATCTCCTGCGGAATTGGCGCGACGAGTGTGCGAGAGTGGTTGCCCAAGGGGTCCACTTTCCCCAATCCACCGACGCTGGTGAGCCGCGTCCGCCAACTGCCCGGGGGTTACTGGGAGTGCGATGGACGGGCGTTCGAGAGTTTGGTGGCGCGCCTCAAGCAGGCCGGGCTCCAGGGGTTCCGCGCGGTGCTCTGGCATCAGGGCGAGAGCGATGCGAATCAAGCGGATACGACCCGCACTCTGGCCGGTCATTTGTATCGGGAGTATTTGGAGAAGATCATCCGAGAATCCAATCGGCAGATCGGCTGGGAGGCTCCCTGGTTTGTGGCGCAGGTGAGCTACCATGTTCCTGGCGACGAAGCGTCGCCCGATATTCGAGCAGCTCAGGCTTCGTTGTGGAAGGACGGGGTGGCGATGGAAGGGCCGGACTCAGATGCGCTCAAAGGCGCACTGCGGGATTCTGGCGGCAAGGGAGTTCATTTCAGTGGCCCCGGATTGCGGGAGCATGCCGCTCGTTGGGCGGATAAGGTGGTCCCTTGGATCGAGCGGAAGTGATGAGGATCCCGCCAACCTCTGACGGGAGAGGGGACTTGGTTGCCCGCGGATCACACGGACCACCCGAATTAAGAAGCAGATCAGCGAGAAAATGTGTTGAAGCGATCCTTACCTGGAAACTGTCGTCAGTGAGCACCGTAAATTCTTTTCCATCCGTGGCATCCGCGAAATCCGGTTACAACTGCAGTTTTCAGGAATACGGTGGATTCTCCCTATTCGGGTTTCATCCGTGTGGTCTGTGTGTTCCGTGGGCAAGAATTCGGATCTGGATGGTGAGCGTTGGGGCATGGCTTCATGGCCCCGTTCGAACGGCTCGGTGGAAGAAGCCAGCGCCTCCGGACGCCTCTGGATCGGGGACTAACAGATATCCCAAAGTGTTCGTGAGCGTCAGCCAGGAAGTCCAGGATGTCAGATTCTGACTTCGTTCGAGGGATAACGAAGCTCCCAAATCGCTCTGAATTTCCAACCGGAGATCCTCGGCGCGTTTAGGGTTGAGGCAGTAGATCATCTTCAGGCTGGGCTTGCTGGTGAATCGCGCCTGGATGATGGAACGTTGGGTCATCCGCAAGGTCAGTCGATTGGTGGAGGCCTCGACATCTCCGGTCCACCCCAGGAATTCCTGCCCTGCTTCCGGGCTGGCGATGAGCAAGACGGATTGCCCATTAGTGTAGAGATTCTGACGCGGGAACACCACGACGGAGCCAGCTCCGGTGGGCTCGACCACGAGCGGGAAATCGTTGCCGCTCGAGAGGAAGAGCGCTCGAACGGTGGGATTGGTGCGCGTGATCTGAAGCACCAGCGGATTGACTGCCCCACTGCCCGCACCGCCCCAGGAAACAAACTGGTTGCCCGCCTCGGGAAAGGCGGTGATTCGGACAGTGCTGCCGTAAGGAAACGTGCTTAAATTTGGCTCGGCCACCAGGCGACCTGCGCCGGCGTTGGTGAGGGCGAGGGTGGTTCCAAAAATTGCCTGTCCGCAGCGGTCGCGATCGATGTGAACAAGGTTGGTGGCCTCGTGGCCGCCAAGGTCGCCGGCCCAGCCCAGAAATGTCCATCCGTTGGTGGGCGTCGCGGTGATGGTGACCAGGGTGTTGCTCAGGTAGCGCTCTTGCAGAGGAGAAATCGTGACGGTCCCCCCGCCGGTGGTGGTCGCTTGGATCTGAAAGCTGGGAACGATGAGCAGCTGAATGGCATCCATGGACACTTCCTCCAGAAAATCTTCCGAGTAAGCCCGGGCTTGGATCTGCACCGAGCGGGCGACTCGAAACGGGCCTTCAAATCGCCGATTGGGTGTCGAACCGTCGAGAGAGTAGACCACGGTGCCATTGGTGAAGGAGGAGTAAAGCCGGATCTCGACCTCATCTCCCCGCAATACGGGTCCATCGACAATAAACTCATTGTCCACGAAGAGAGCGGGCATGCCGGTCTGGGCGGTGCGGGTCACGCTTCCGAAGACCAGAGTTTCCACCGGCACCAAATTGGTAAAGAGGGCCGTGTAGCGGTTGGTTTCACCAATGACAATGGGTCGCGGGTTTCGCGCGTCTCCGTCGTCCCATCCCGTGAAGCTGTACGACTTTCCGGCCTCTGCGGTCAGGATGACGGCTTCGCCGGGGGCATAGAGTTCTTGAGCGGGGGTTGCCTTGATGGTTCCCGAACCCATGGCCACCAACTGCAATCTTCGCGATCCAAAGATTCCCCTCACGGAGCGGTTGCCGTTCAGCTGAAGTTGGGCGGGGTTGTCATGCGATTCGAGATCGCCACTCCAGCGGACGAAGAAGGCATCGTCCTCGGCGAGCCCATATAGTTGCACCGTGCTTCCGAGCGGGTAGCGATCCAGAATCGGATCGGCGAGGATTTGTCCATTACCCTGGGTTTGCAGCGATAGTTTCACCTCCAGGCTCACCTCCGCCGGCGGGCTTCGGTATTCGGACTCGTTGCTTCCCACCGTGACTTCGTAGGATCCGGCATCGGCCAGGGTGGTGTTGGTACGCGTGAGAACGGCATTGGTCTCTCCGGCCAGGGCGACCTGGTTCAAATACCATTGGTAAGTGAAGGGGCCCGATCCGCTCGCCGTTACGCTGAGGGTGAATGGTTCGCCGAGAGTCGCCACCGTGTTGGTGGGTGAGAGGGGCACATCGGGAGGGCGGACTCGACGCTCGGTCAGAAAGAAATCCCGGTTGATTGCTCCGGAGGTCGAAACGGAATTGGTGCCAAAGGTGGCGTTGCCGCTGAACTCCCCAGTGGCGAACAGACTGTTCCCGGGCCCGGCGGCGATGGCGGTGATGGAATCGGCTGCGGTGGCTGATCCGCCGCAGCGTGCCATCCAATCCAGAGTGCCATGGCGATCGAAACGCGTCAGAAAGCCATCCAGATTGCCGACCGAGGCCAGCGTGACGCCCGCAATCCGCAGCGAGGTGCTGAAGCTCCCGCCCGCGTAGATGGCCCCGCGTGTGCTCACGGTGACCGAGTTGAACGAGTCATCCTCGGTGCCGCCGCCCGTCTGGATCCAGGTTGGGACACCCAGGGAAGTCAGGCAGGCCAGAAAGACGTCCTTGCGGCCCGCCGACGAAACGGTTGCGCCGCCCCAGCGGAACGTGTCGGAGAAATAGCCACCCACATAAACATTGCCTCCCGCATCGATACCCAGTCCGCGCCCGCCGTCCGCGCTTCCGCCTCCCAGTTGAAATGCCCACTCTGCTTCCCCCTGGGCGTTCAGCGACACCACGAAGGCGTCTCTATCTCCGGCGGAAATGAAGCTGTTGGTGCCGAACTCAGCCGTGCCGGCAAACTCTCCGCCGAGCACAGCGCGCCCGTTCGGTCCTGCTTGAATGGCATATCCAATCAGCCCGCGGTTCGACCCGAAGCGCTTCACCCAGCTCAAGCTTCCGTTGGTTTGGTAGCGTGCCACGAATGTTTCGGGAACCTGGGAGTTGGTCGCCACCAGCTGTACGTTCGGACCGAAGATGGCGGTGCCGCTGAACGATCCGGCCACCCAGCATCCGCCGCCGGGATCGGCAGCCACCGCATGGCCTCGATCATCGCCGGGTCCGCCGGCTTGTTGGACCCACTGAAGCGCCCCGGTGGGGGAGTATTTAACCAGGAATGCGTCCAGCGCCGAGGAAGTACCGCGCGCGCTGAGTAGCGTTTGGCCAAATCGCGCCTGGCCGCGGAAGAATCCCGTTGCGTAGATGAACCCATTCGTATCCGCTGACGCCCCTCCGGCCCCATCATCGAGCGCGCCTCCCGCTCGTTGGATCCAGTTCAACTCGCCATCCCGCCGATAGCTGGCGATGAAGAAGTCCTTGTTACCTGCATTGGTGAGGGTAATCCCGGAGAACGCGACGACATTGCTGTACGTACCCACCGCGATCACATTGGTGGCGGCGTCGACCGTCAGCCCGGTTCCAGCATCATTCTGCGGACCGCCTCCGGTTTTGACCCAGGCAAATCCGTTGTCCTCGATTTGGCCAGGCACGTTCAGGGCCTGCAGGCTGAGGAGGATTCCGAGGAGAGATCGGGAGAACCGAGTGCAATAACGGGTTTTCATGTTCGTTCCGTGACTTGTTGTTCCTGAGGTGGAGCCTGCGCTCCCCCTGTTCCGTCCGTCGTGCTGTCGCTCCGCGCGCCGTCGGGTGTGGGATCCTCCCCCCTAACTGCCAACGAACTCAGCGTGAAGTCGAGAGTAGGGGCCGTCGCGCGTCAACAGCTCCTGATGCGTTCCTGATTCCACAATTTCTCCGTGATCCAGCACCAGAATACGGTGGGCGGTGCGGACGGTCGAGAGCCGATGTGCAATGACAAAGCAGGTTCTCTGCTCGAATAGCTTCTCCAACGCGTGCTGGATGACATCCTCCGTCTGGGGATCCACGGCACTGGTGGCTTCATCCAGGATCAGGATCTTCGGCTCTGCGACCATGGCCCGGGTGAAGGTGATGAGCTGGCGCTCCCCCGCGCTGAAGTTGCCGCCGCGCTCGGCCACCTTGGTCTGATAGCCGTCGGGCAGGCGGCTAATGATCGGATCGGTTCCCAATTTCTTGGCCGCCTCAATGACCTGCTCATCGCTGGCCTCTGCCCGTCCGAACTTGAGGTTTTCCATGACGGTGCCGGTGAATAGGAAATTCTCCTGGGTCACGATTCCGATCTGGCTGTGCAGGGAGTCGATGGTGGCGGTCTGTAGATCCACGTCACCCACCCGAATGGCCCCGCGCTGGGGGTCGTAGAACCGGGCCAGCAGGCTGATGATGCTGGTTTTTCCGGATCCAGTGTGGCCGACGAGCGCCACCGTCTCCCCGGGCTTCGCGGTGAAGGAGATGTCCTTCAGGATCCAGGCGTCCGCCGGCGTGCTGTCGTAGCGGAACCAGACCTTATCGAACCGCACTTCGCCCCGCAATCGCGGCAGTGGCTGGGCATCGGTTCGGTTTTTTACCTGCGGCTCGGTGTCGAGCAGCTGGAAGATGCGTTCGGCGCTGGCGGCGGTGGAAAGCAGGGCGTTGTAGAGATCGCCCATCGTCTGGATGGGCCCGAAAAACATTCCCAGGTAGAGGATGAACGCCGCGAGCTCGCCGACAGTAATCTCGCGGGCCATGGCTAGATGGCCTCCGTAGCCGAGGATGATGCAGGTGCCCAGGCCTGAGATCAGGGCGATGAACGGCATGTAGGTGTGGAACACGCGGGCTGCTTCGATGGCGAAGCCGGCGTATTCCCCATGCAACTCTTGGAAGCGTTCCAAGTTCTCCTCCTCGCGTGCGAAGGCCTGGACCACTCGGACACCTTGGATGCTTTCCGCCATGGAGGCCGCCAGCCTGGAGGAATGGGCTCGCACTCGCCGGTAAGCTCGGATGCCGTGCGCGTGGAAAAGTCGGGTAGCGACGACCAGCGCTGGCAGAACCGTGCTCACGGCCAGGCAGAGGCGCCAGTCATACTGGAGCATGAGAATCATGACGCCGACGAGTGTGAGCACGCTGGAGAGCAGCTGCGAACCGCCCCAGGTAATCACCCGATCCAAGGAATCGATATCGGTATCGGCGCGGCTGATGATCCGGCCCTGCTGGGTCTTGTCGAAATAGTTCAGCGACAGCCGCTGGATGTGCTCGAAGACAGACAGGCGGAGATCGTTCATCGCACTCTGGCCGACCCGGATCGTGGTGCGGACTTGGATGACGGAGAGCAGCCAACCGACTAGCAGATTGCCCAGGTAGATCCCGCTCACGACCAGAATGCCTCGGCGCGCCGCTTCGATGCCAGTGAACTGCGTCAGGTAGCGATCAATCCCCACCTGGATGAATTTAGGTCCCAGAAGCTGGGAGGCCGTAGCGAGCACCGTGAACACCAGATTGAGAATGACCAGGGACCGGTAGGGCCGCAGGTAGGAATACAACCGCACGAACAGCTCGCGCGACATTTTCCGCTGGGCGAACTCCTCCTCCAGCTCGGCGTCGTGGCTCATCGGCTGGCCTCCTGAGTGGCGGGCTGACTTTCCCGTCCCCGCAGCTGGCGGGACACGATTTCAGCATAGAAGCCACCACGCGCGGTGAGTTCTTGATGCGTGCCGATCTCCACAAGGCGTCCTTGATTGAGCACCACGATTTGATCGGCGTGCTGAACAGTGGAGAACCGCTGAGCAATGATGAAGGTGGTTCGTCCGCGGCTCAGTTCGCGCATCGCCTCCTGAATGAGACGCTCGGTCTGAGAATCGACGCTGGCGGTGGCGTCGTCCAGGATGAGCACACGGGGGTTCATGAGGAACGCACGGGCGATGGCGATGCGCTGGCGCTGGCCACCGCTCAGGGAGACCCCGCGTTCCCCGATGATGGTGTCGTATCCCTTTTCCAGGCCAGTGATGAACTCGTGGGCTTGGGCGAGGCGGGCGCTGCGTTCGATCTCTTCCGCGGTGGCGTTCGGGCGACCGTAGGCGATGTTCTCCGCCACGGTGGCGCTGAAGAGGAAGGTCTCCTGGAAAATCATGCTGACGGACCGTCGCAGTTCCGCCAGATCCAGGTCGCGGACATCGACGCCATCCAGGAGGATGCGCCCGGCTTCGGGATCATAAAAGCGGGGAATCAGCTGGACCAGCGTGGACTTTCCGGAGCCGGTTGGACCCACGATGGCGATGGTTTTTCCGGCGGGAGCGGCCAGGGAGAGTTCATGCAAGGAAGGGCGGTCTTTTTCATAGGCGAAAGAGACACCCTCGAAGCGGACCTCCCCGCCTCCCGAAGGCAGCGGCTGCTGGCCGCTCACGATCCGCGGGGGCTCCTTGAGGATCTCGCAGATGCGCTCGGCGCTGGCGCTGGCGTTCTGCACGATATTGGTAAATTGGCCCACGAGGCCCATGCGGTGTCCGATGGCCATGAGGTAGAAGACCACCTTGGCCAGGTCGCCAATGAGCAGTTCCCCTTGGATCACCTGGCGGCCTCCGATCCAGAGCACGAGCGGCATGCTGAGTCCGTAGATGAACTGGGCGAACGGGACCCGCGAAGCCCAGTAATTCACCGTGTGCAGGAGGTGCTTGAGGTAGGTTTCCTTGCGGTCTCGGAATTTGGAGATTTCGCTTTGTTCCCGCGCAAAGGCTTTGACCACGCGCACGCCGGCAATGTTCTCCTGCACCACGGTCGTCATGGCGCTGTGGAGATCGTGGACCTCCCGCCAGCGGGGTTGGAGGCGGCTAGCGTAGTAGGCAATCAGTGCCACGGTGGGTCCCATGGTGGCCAAGGCGGCGGCGCCCAGGGCGGGGCTGATCGAGAAGATCAGCCAGGTGGTGGCGATCAAGGTCACCACGATATCGGCTGTCATCAGCATGCATGCAAAGAAGAATTCTTGAAGCCTCCAGACATCCGTCGTGGCCCGGGAGATCAGCTCGCCGGAGTTAGTGCGGTCGTGGTAGGAGAAGGCCATCCTTTGGAGTGCGCTGTAGATCGCTGCGCGAATGTCCCCCAGGGTGGTATGGACCAGGCGATTGCGAATGGGGCCGAGAATGATGCCGATGCCCGAGCGGATGCCCACCAAGGCGAGGTAGATGATGACGAACAGGGTGGGGGAGAACTCCTCCTGGTGGTCCACGTAGCGCTGAAGCCCGTTCATGGATTCGCCCAGGACCTGCGGGAGGGCGAGCTCGATGCCGATGTTGGTGAGCAGCAGCCCGATGGCCAGGCAGAACCAGCCTGGGTAGCTCCGCAGGAAACTCAGAACCACCAGCAGGCTGCGCAGAGAGCCTCGAGTTTTTTTGGAGCGGGTCTCTTCCATGTCACGTCAGAACCAATTCAGTCACAGTCAGGGGAGATTGGCTCGAGGCGGAGCTAGCTGCCAGCTGAAACTAGGCATTTGGATTGCATGTCAGGTCGGAACCCCGGCATCGTTTCCAGACCTCGGCCGGACCGCCGACGGAATCCTAGCTGCTTTTGAGTATGCCCATATCCACTGACATCCGGGTGTTGGAGGTTTCCCTCTACTACCTTCCGATCGAGACGCGGGTGCCTTTGAAGTTTGGCACCGAGACGGTGACCTCGGTTACCTGTGCTCGGGCGCGGGTGGTGGTATCCAGTGGACAGGGTTTGTCCGCGGTGGGATGGGGCGAGACCCCCTTGAGTGTGCAGTGGGTTTGGCCCAGCGCGATTCCCTATGCCGAGCGCCATGCGGCTTTGAAAAGCTTCACGGAGAAAATTGCCCAGGCTTGGGTGGGTTTTGCGGCCCAGGGACACGCCTTGGAGATCGGGCATCAATTCTTGGAAGAACGACTGCCCAATCTGCTCGTGCGTTTCAACGCCGAGGAGCGGGCGGGACGGGAGCCGATGCCTCAGTTGGCGGCGCTGGTGTGCGCATCGGTGTTGGATCAGGCCATTCATGACGCCTATGGGAATTCGGTGGGACTTCCGGTCTATCAGACCTACCGGCCTCCGTTCTTGAATCGGGATCTGACCCGGTTCATCACGCCGGCGCACGGCACTGCGGTGGCATTCAAGGACCGCTTCCCGGCCGATTATTTTTTGGCCGTCCCTGCTGCGAAGCTGAGAGCCTGGCATTTGGTGGGCGGATTGGATGCGCTGGGCCCTGACGATTTGACAGGCAACGAACCACAAGATGGTCATCCGCTGGTGCTGGCCGATTGGATCCGTCGGGATGGCTTGCGCTGTTTGAAGGTGAAGCTGCGGGGGAATGACGGGGCTTGGGACTTTGAGCGGCTGGTGAGAGTGGGAGAGATCGCGTTGCAGAACCGCGTGGACTGGCTGACCGCCGACTTCAATTGCACGGTCCGAGATCCCGAGTATGTGAACGAGATTCTCGATCGATTGCGTGAAGATTACCCTCGTCTCTATGGCATGATGCTCTATGTCGAGCAGCCTTTTCCTTACGACTTGGAGGCCTATCCGATCGACACCCATAGCATCGCCAGCCGGAAGCCGCTTTTCCTCGACGAGAGTGCTCACGATTGGCGGCTCGTGCGTCGGGGTCGGGAGCTGGGCTGGAATGGGGTTGCGCTCAAGACCTGCAAGACTCAAACCGGGGCTCTGTTGAGTGGTTGTTGGGCGAAGGCACACGGGATGGCCCTGATGGTTCAGGATCTCACCAACCCGATGCTCGCCCAGATACCTCATTTGCTGCTCGCCGCGCACATCGGCACGCTGATGGGGGTGGAGACCAACGCCATGCAGTATTATCCGGAGGCCTCCGCTCCCGAGGCTCAGGTTCATCCGGGGCTGTATCGTCGTCGGGACGGGGTGGTGGATTTGGGCACCCTGCGGGGTGCAGGCTTTGGTGGGCGGGTTGACGAGATTGCGCGGACCCTGCCGGAGGCGGTAGGCACTTGGTCGCGCTAGAATTGTATGCCACGTCGCATTCTCATCGTTCCGGATAAGTTTAAAGGCACGCTGACGGCGCACGAGGCGGCAGCCGCTATCGCGGCAGGATGGCGTCGTGTCCACCCTCAGGATGAGATTCGGTTGCTGCCTATGAGTGACGGGGGTGATGGTTTTGGCCCCATTCTGGCCGATCATCTGCAGGGGGAGACCCGACGCGTTCCGGCTATGGACGCCGCGCATCGACCGGGCGAAGTGGACTGGTGGTGGGTGCCTGCCCAACGATTGGCTATCGTGGAAGCAGCTCGGGCGAATGGTCTCGCCAGGCTACCGAAGGGACAGTTTTCGGTCACCGACTTGGACACCTATGGGGTGGGCATGCTTCTGAGGGAGATTGCTCAGTTTGAGCCGGTCCGTTGTATCGTCGGCATTGGAGGGAGCGCGACCAACGATGGGGGATTTGGCGTTGCCTCGGCTCTGGGATGGAGATTTCTTGATAAATCAGGAAACCCCATCCAACGGTGGTTTGATTTAGAAGGGCTGCATCGGATCGTGCGTCCTTCCGCTTCCTCGGGGCTCGGACTCCTGCAGGTGGCGGTGGACGTGCAGAACCCGCTTCTCGGGGAACAAGGTTGTTCACGCATCTATGGACCTCAAAAGGGCTTGAAGCCGGAGCAGTTTGTTCGAGCGGAAGCTTGCTTGGCGAAGTTAGCTTCGGTTTTCAAGGAAACCTCCAACGAATGTGCTGACTCCGAAAGCCTCGCTGAGCTACCGGGGTCGGGTGCGGCGGGCGGACTCGGGTTCGGCTTGGCCGCGTTTCTAGGAGCAGAGTTGACCCCGGGTTTTGATCTCTTTGCTTCTTTGGCGGGACTTCCAGACCAGATTAAATCGGCCGATCTCGTGATCACCGCTGAAGGCTCCATCGATGCGTCATCCTTGATGGGCAAGGGGGTCGGGGGAGTGACGCGGCTCTGTCGGGAGATGGGTCGTCCCTGTGTCGGACTTGCCGGAGTCACCGACTCCAACCCTGGATTACAGTCACATTTCGTGACCGTCGCGGCACTGGTTCCCAAGCATTTCAGTGCCGAAGCGGCGTTCGCTGACCCGTCGCGGTGTCTCGAAACTCTCGCTCAGATCGTCGCGACGGAGCTGAGTCAGGGAACTCCTTGAACCAGAATTCAGAGCGCTCTGGCTTGGCGGTTTCCGCTCTTTACTTGCAGTTCTAAAGATGTAAATTGTTGTTAGATAAATTGTTCCGACGCGTGCTGAAAGGTTAAAAGAATTGTAACTTTTCAAAAGCAAATCTTGCGTTCGGTTTTTGAACGTACATCATTTCCCCGGTTTTGTTGAGAACACTAGGCAATCGAACCGACTTTATTCCAAATTGAAATACTCAAATATGAAACGAACCAAACATCATGGTCTCCAGTCCATCGCAGCCAGCTTGATGGCAGCGCTGCTGCTCGCGGGATGTGCCCAGCAGCAACAACAAGCCAATCATTCTCACGGTGCCGCCCCGACTCCGGCGAAGGCAGCTCCTGCCCGCACCGACGGGTATGGACCGTCCTACAGCACCTATGAGGCTGACGGGAGCAAGTTCATCAAGGGTTCCATGGCGTTTCCTTCAGGCAAGCTCGACGGCAGCGGCCTGCTTTTGGAGAAGGTGGTTCCGGCTGAGGCCATGGTGGGTGTTCCTTTCACCTACCGTTATGAAGTCAAGAATCTGACCCCCTACGCGCTGCACCAGGTCATGGTGACGGATCGCGTCACCTCCAATTTCAGCGCCAGCTCGGCGGATCCGAAGCCGTCGAACGTGAATGGTGGTTTGGCCACTTGGAGCCTTGATACCTTGGAACCCAACCAGACGAAGGTGATCACCGTCACTGGTTCGGCCAGCGAAGAAGGCACGATTACGACCTGCGGTTGGGCCACCTACAGCCCGATCCTGTGCGAACCCATCAAGATTCTGAAGCCCGGTCTGGAGCTCGTGAAGAAGCTGACTCCGGAAGCGACGGTTTGTGACCCGATCAACATGACCTTGACGGTGCGCAACTCGGGCAGCAGCACGCTGAATGATGTGACGGTTACCGACGAACTTCCGTCCGGTCTGACCACAGCTGACGGACGCACTTCGGTTAGCGTCCCTGTGGGTCGTTTGGCTCCGGGCGAATCCAAGGATATCCCGGTGGCTTTGAAGGCTGGCCGCACGGGCAAGTTTGACAACACGGCAAAGGCGACCTCGAAGGAAGGCGTCAGCGCTCAGGCCAGCGCCAGCACGATGGTGCGCCAAGCTGTCATCCAGCTTACCTGCACCGCTCCGGCTGAACGTTATCTCGGCCGTCCGGGTGACTTCTGCTTCAAGATCTCCAACACGGGTGACGCTGCTTGTGGCGACGCTGTGATCGAAGCTTCTGTTCCTGCGGGTCTGACGGTCCAGAGCACCACCGGTGGCGGCACCTTCGCCAACGGCAAAGTCACCTGGCGCGTTGGTACCCTCGGTGCTGGCGAGTCCAAGGAAGTCTGCGCCACGGTCGTTTCTGCGACTGCCGGCCAGTTCTCGCTGAGCGCCAGCGCTACCTGTGGTTGCGCCGCTCCGGCCACCACCAGCTGCCAGACGGTTTACCGTGGTATCGGCGCTGTGCTGTTGGAAGTTGTTGATGCGAACGATCCGATCGAAGTGGGTGCCAACGAAGTTTACGAGGTTATCGTGACCAACCAGGGTACCGCTCCCCTGACCAACGTCAAGGTCGTCAGCAAGCTGGAAGACTCGCAAGAGTTCGTCTCTGGCACGGGCACCTCGGCGGTGAGTGCCAGCGGCAAGACGATCGTTTATGAAATCGTCGGTTCGATCGCCCCGAAAGCGAAGGCTTCCTGGAAGGTCACCGTTAAAGCCCTCAAGGCTGGCGATGTGCGTTTCGACACCGTCCTCACCAGCGATCAGACCGATCGCTCGGTCGAAGAGACCGAATCCACCCATCAGTACTAAACTGATCGGGTAGCGATTCAGCTCCCTTGCAAGGGCTGGCCGAAAGGCCAGCCCTTTTTTTGTAGCACCTTCCCCGCATGGGCGACGTCGGCACGCGGCTTGCTTAGTAGTTTCAGATGGCCGCGATAGGATATTATTACCTAGTAGTTCGTGCAACGGATGCCGAGCCCATGAAGGGAGTGGGTGGTTCGTTGATCGAAGCTCGCCTGGCCGATTCAACCTCAATCCAACCCTGACCATGGAATACTTCAATCGCAAAGCCTACGAAGCAGCTCGGAACCCCAAGGGACGCAAGCAGTGGACTCAAATCGAGAAGGAATACGCAGCTCATCTGCGTTCGATCAATCCATCGCTGCGAGATGGGTGGCGCCAGCTGAGTACTGAAGATTTTAGCGACGAGGCGGTTCGAGTAGTCGAGCGGCCGGCATTCGATCAAGTTATCGTGGAGCTCGAGCGTCATGTCTTCATTTTCAGAGGGGTCCGCCAAGCACGACTTCCGGAGGAAGGTGCCACCGCGTTGTCCTGGCTCTGTCACGAGGTGCACGTGGTTTCCGAGGGAGTTCTCGAACTGAAAGCGCTGCTCTCCACCGGTGAAATTCGCATCACTGCCGAGGAAGTCCGAGTCTATCGCTCCGAGGCGTCCTCCAGTCGCGCCGTGGCTTAGCGTCGCTGGGTTCATCGATCTTATGGTCCGTCGCCCTGGGTTTCTCGCGAGGGACTCAGGGTGCTTAGTTTCAACCCAGGCGCATTCCGTGTGCGAGCAGCGGGCAGGGGACCTGTAACCAAGGACTAGGACTTCAGTTTTATGACGGACGCACTGCCGATTGAGCACGCCCCAGGGGGCGCTGTAGAACATGCCTTTGACCGCGGCGACTACGCCTCTGCCGCGCTCTTCGGTCACGAGGGTGACTGGCGTACCCATGCTGCCAAAGGGCTGATTGGGCTAGCCAAGCCAGCCTTGGAGGGCTTGGCTCGGTTCTCTGTGCCAGAGGCCAGGTTCTACGAGGGGGTCACTCACTGGATCGATGGAAACGATGCAGTCGCGGTGAAAGCCCTAGCCGGGCTCACTACGGAGCACGCTCGAAAACTCTTGGCGTTGTTGCGCAAACCCAAGATCCAAGTGCTCTCCCAATGTGACCGGGGAAGCCAGTGGGATTTCATCACCTCCATTCGCGAGGACCAGCGATTCGAGATCGTGAACTATGGGTTCGATGTCAACGACCAGCCCATTCGGCCCTATGCTGATATTCGGCGGTGTTTCGATGAGAAGCGGCCGCCCGATTTCTACGTCGCAAAAATGCTCGAATGGCATTTGCTGCCGCCAAACCTGCAGACTCTACCCTGCCCCGTCTTCGGCCACACCGCCGACTACGATCTTCATATCCAGGCGGTTCACCCTTGGTTAGGGGTGTTTGATGAGGTGCTCACTACCGACCAGACGGAGTGGCGTGATGTGTCCCAGCTTCGTCAAGGTCCGGTCTCGGTCTTTCCCAAGGCCTTTGGTCTGGCTCTCAAACTGCCGGCGGTGCCGGATGGCCTTCGAGCCCTGGATGTGTTCATCTCAGGAACAACCCAGCATCCCTACCATCCCGACAAGGCTCGATTGATTCATCAGGTCCTCCGCAACCGGGATCTGAAGGTGAAGTTCCTCGAAGGTTTTCTTCCCATGGCCGATTACCTGAACATCCTGGGTTGCACCCGGGCTGCGTTCACGTACATCCGGCATCCCGGGGGCATGCCGACTCGTGGGATGGAATCCTTGGCGATGGGAGCGGCGATCGCGGTGCAGGAGGAAAGCATTCTTAGGGCCTATCTCGGCGAGAATGAGGGGGTGGTCTCCTATTCGCTCGAGAAAGGGGATCTGCCCGACGCCCTCCAGAGGATCACTCGGGAATGGGAGCTGTTTCGCGAACGGGCTCTGATCGGGGCTGGTGTAGTTCGCCAGGAGTTCACTTCGACCCGGGCGGCTTCCCAGTATTTTCGATTCCTGACCTTTCTGGCAGCCAAGCCCCGCGCGGCGCGGGTGGAGGTGGATCCTCGGTTGCTTCGTCAGAAGCGCAGCATTCTTTGCAAAGGCTGGTCGTGGAGACCCGCTGTGAATCTAGCGGTCCGGCAGCGCAGCTTGAAGGAATGGGCTTCCGATCTGACTCAACAGGCTTCGGCCGCGTGCGTCATCAACATGGCCCGCGAGTTGGTATTGGAGTTTGCCACCGCCGCCTATTTTCCAGCGGCACAAGTCTACCATAAGAACTACAACGCTCGATCCAAGATCGATCGTGAGGTCCTCTCCAGCGCTTTGGACCTCTATCGCTTGGGCATGCGCCGTTTTCCGAGATCTTTGGTGCTGCGGTTTAATTTTATCCGAGCCGCATTGCACTTCGGCGAGCCCGAGGAGGTCTCCCAGGCCCTCATGACGGCAATCCAGACCCTGACGGGTTCCCAGGGAAACTGGGAGGTGTCGTGCGATGAGGATGTTTTTCCTTGGGACTTCTTTGGTCAGTTCTTCAACTATCGTTCCTATTTCGATCGATGCACTTTGGCCCTTCAGCGCAGGGAGGACGCGAGCGCGGATCTCAGTCAGTTGATCCTGGGCTCGATCGCCTATTACCTCGCCTGTTATTCGGAGGCGGATCTACGCCAAGCAGTCGGTCCTGGATTCGCAGGCCCGGATGCTCCGAAGAGTCTTCGGCTGGAGTACGTGCAGCAGGCGATCGCCCAGGATGCGGAGTTCCCTCTTTATCGACTGCTCAAAGCACGCCTGCTTCTGGAAGTGAATGAGCCTGCAGCTGACCAGCAGGCGGTGGTCTTGCTCGCCGACCTCGCGGAGCACTCCATGCTGCACGCGCAGGCGACGCTGCTGTTGCGCCAGATGGAAGCGCGCGGATTTCAGCATCGCCGGTTGGCTGACCTGTTGGAGTATGCGCAGTTGACCGAAGGAAGGATGCACCAAACCACGGTGGGAAGGGAGGATTGGGAAACGTTGCCGTTGCGTGCGGCTTCGCCAACTTCTTTGTCTGATGGCGAGCTGGTTATTCCCCCTGCCGCGGAGGCGGAGTCCCAGCCCGTGGTCAATCCAGGCTCTCCCCAGATCCGCAAGCCTCGAATCCTCTACCTTTGTCTGGAGTTCGCTCAATGGCAGTATGCCAAGCGTTTGGCGTATCCTGCCGGGTTGGGGATGGAGGAGGGGTTTCGCGCCAACGATGTGGAGTGGGTCACCATTCCCAGCGTGTGCGGGTTTTCGGAGACCGCGCGACTTGCTTGGCAAAAGCAGGTTCGACGTCTCTGCGCCGGGCAGCATTTCGATCAGGTTTGGGTGGAGCTTGTGCACAGCGAGTGGGATGAGGAATTCTGGCAGTGGATTTCCGGCCTGGCTCCCATACGGGTAGGCTTGGTGATGGAATCCTTGCGCTACGATCCTGAGGTGTATGTGCAGGCCCCCCAACTGCGTGACCGACATGCACGGGTTCTAGAGCGTCTGAGCCATGTCACCCATGCGTTGTGCATCGATGAAATCGACGCCGAGGAGTTGAACCAGAAGCGGACGGTCGCCGCGATTTGGTGGCCTCAGACAGTTCCCGGACGATCCATCTTGCCGCCTCCCGGTCCGAGCCCCGATCGCCGAGCCCTTTTCTCCGGTGCTATTTACGGCAATCGAAGCGAGCTCTTGCATTTACCCGCTCTCCGGCGATTGCTCACCTTCCAGCTGCAGCCGGGTGAGGACTCGACTCGATACCCTGGATGGTTCGATGAGTTGTTCCGCACCTTCGATTCGCTGCTCTGCTCGGGGCAAGCCATTGATCCGGAGAGCTTGCTCGTTCAGCTCGAAGCATGGCGTCGTATTCGAACGGCGTGCTTCGATCTCTGGTTGCGAGGGCTCCAGGCTGGCGGTCCGGTCGTCAATCTTCCGTCCTATGTGAACAGCTTTGCGGGGCGTGTCTTTGAGGCCATGGCCGCCGGCCGACCGGTCGTTTCTTGGGAGATGGCACAGCGTCCACGAGCCCTGGGACTTTTTAGACGCGGTGAGGAGATCGCCTTTTTCGAGAAAAACGACGCGCAGGCCCTGGCCGCCGAAGTGGAGCAGCTTCTTGCCGAGCCCGCACTGGGAGAACGCCGCGTGCGCCAGGCTCAGGAAACTGTCCGATGCAATCATACTACCGAGCGTCGAGTGGCCCAGGTGCTCGAGTGGATTCGCTCCGGGCTTGAGCCCGACTATGTGGGGCAGCGTAGCCCCGTCCCCATCGCCTCGGCTCCAGTTCACCCCCGAGCCGTGCCGGTAGGGTCACCCGCGCTTCGGCCTTGGTTGGGTCTCCTGGCAGAGATCCGCTCCGCACAGGGCGAGATCTCCTCGGCACTCGAATGCTTGGAAGTGGCGATCGCCAGCGCGGGCAAGGACTTGTCCCTCCAACTAAGCTGCGTTCGAATTGCGCTCGAGTCGGGAGACTGGGTCCGCGCGCGTCGCGGTCTGGAGACCCTTGTTCGGCTGGATCCGCGTGACCGTGGTACGCTTCGCATGCTGGCTGAGATTTGTCGTCGTCAGAACCAACCAGACCTGGCCCGCCGGGTGGCTGAGCAACTTTCCGCTCAAGCGTCCGATGATCTCGAGGTCCAGGTGGAGGCCTCCGCGGTGGCTTTGGCCGAAACGGGTCCACGCTCGACTTCGGATGATGAGGGCCGGGCTTGGCTGATGCCTTTGGTCGAGGTGGTTGAGTTGGCATTCCAGCGTTTCGCCGAGCGGTCGAGTAGTTCCGGTCCGGCAGCGGTCTCCCGCCTGGGAGACATTGCTTCGGCTCGCTCCGCGTTCGAGAGCCGACGCTTCGCCGAAGCCTGGGATGCCACCTGGGATGCGCTGCGGTTGCGTCCCTTTCATCCGGAAGCCTGGCTGCTCCAGTGTCAGATCGCGAAGGCCGTGGGCGATGAGCGACTCTACAAGGAGTGCGTGTCACGTTTACGAAAACGCGTTCCGAAATGGAAATCCGCCAAAAGTTTGCCCAATGGAGTGGGGGCCACCTCTGCGACCCAGGTTCACCTGGGGATTCCCGAATGGGCGAAGGGTTTGGGCAACGCCGCGCCTCGTCTCTCGGTCTGCCTGATCGTGAAGAACGAAGAGCGGTTCATCGAGTCCTGTTTAAAATCGGTTCGTCGAGTCGCGGATCAGATTGTGGTGGTTGACACGGGCTCCACCGACCGGACGGTTGAACTGGCGGAGGCTGCCGGAGCTGAGGTCCATGCTTTTGAATGGTCCAACGATTTCAGCGTGGCCCGCAACGCTGCCCTGGAGTTTGTTCGAGGCGACTGGGTTTTGGTCCTGGATGCCGATGAGGAACTGCTGCCCGACTCCGAGGAACGCCTTCGGCAACTCATGCGCACGGACGCAGTCCTGGCCTGGCGGCTTCCTTTGGCCGATGTCGGCAAGGAGAAGGAGGGGTACCATTACGTGCCCCGGTTGTTCAGAAACATTCCTGGTGCCTGCTTCACGGGCCGGATTCATGAGCACGCTTTCGGAAGCTTGGAGCGTCCCATCGAAGAGTGGGGGATGGAGAATCGCATCGGGAACGCCCAGCTCCGCCATCACGGCTACTCGGACCAGGTGGTCAAGGAGCGATCCAAGGTGGCTCGCAATCTCAAGCTGCTGTCCGTCGCGATCGAAGAGCAGCCTCATGATATCAGCCTGCGAATGAGCTACGGGCTGGAGTTGGTTCGCTCGGGCCAGCTCGACGCAGGGCTTGAAGAGTATGGCCGTGCATTCGCCGCCATGAATCAGCAGCCTGCCGCCAAGGTTCCACCGGAGTTGCGCGAGCGTTTGCTCACCTTGATGGCCTCCCATCTGGTCAGCGCCCAGCGATTTCAGTCCTTGATCGAGCTTTCCGCCTCGGCTGCCGTCAAAGCCTCCGGTCCCACGGCCTCGCTTCACATGCTCTTTGGGGTGGGATTCTACCTGCAGCGAAAGTTTGACGAGGCAGCGAAACACCTCAAGAGCTGTGTGGCGAAACGAAATCAACCAGCTCTTTCTCCCATCCTGCCGGACATTCATTCCGTGGCGCCGCGTCATATGCTGGCGTTGTCCTCTATTCAATTGGGATTGCCCTTGGAGGCGGACAAGGAGTATCGACTGGCGTTGGAGGAGGATCCCGCTTCGGCGAAAGTGCGGCTGGATTACGCGAGGTTTTTAGAACAAGCCGATCGATGGGTTCCGGCGCTGGAACAATTACATCACGTCATCACGGTTAAACCAGGGGAGCTGGCCGCTTGGCGGCTGGGTGCGGACATCGCGTTGCGAAAGCCTGAATTCGGCGAGTTTGCGGCCGATTGGACCGCGGAGGCTGTGAAGCATTTTCCTCGCGATCCAGTGCTCGGCATCGCCCGTGCGGAAGTGTTGCTGCGAATGGGCGAGCTTGAACAGTCCTTGGAGCTTTGGGCCCGGTTCGAGGATCGAACCAGGATCTCCCATCGAGCCGCGTTGATCCTGTGTCAGGTGCTCGCCGGTCAACCGGTTGAGTCGTTGTCACCCGAACAGGAGCCGATGGTGAGCCAGGAGTTTTGCGGCTGGTTCCGTCGACTGGTAGGAAGCGGTTCGGAATCGGTCGTTCGGCGAATAGGAGATTCCTTGCCTCGTTTGGAAACGGTGCTGCCCAGCGCCGCCGCCGCTTTGAGGGCCGTGCTTGCGGATGCGCAGGTTGCCTAAGGCAACGGAAACAGTCGGTCGGCTGCCAGCCAGTTCCGCATGAGCTCGATGAACGCGAGCACAGGAGGGTCTTCTGCTGTTTTGTTCCAGACCATGATCAGCGGTGCGATCTGGATGGGTTTGAGGGGGATCAACTTGACCTCGGAATCGGGCGGATCCGCGATCACTCCCTCCGGAACGATGCCAGTTCCTATGCCTGCCTCCACATAGCGGAGCACTGTTCCGATCAGACTGGGGGTGTGAGCCACCCGGGGGACGAACCCAGCGGTTCGGCAAGCGGCCATGATGGTGTCGTGAGACCCGACGCCTTCCCGTCGCGCCAGCAACACCACAGGCTCCGCGGCCAGCCGGCTCCACGGCAGACTTTCCTTCCGAGCCCAGGCGTGGGTCGGTGGAACTGCGGCACAAAATCGTTCCTTACGAAGCAGGATCGAAGGCAGCCCGAGGGACTCGTGGGCCAGCACGGGGCGGGTAAGGCCGACCGAGAGCCGCCCTTTTGCGACCATTTCCCAGACCCGTTCCGGAGTGCGCTCCTCCAAATGCACCGAGACGTTCGGATGTCCCTGACGATAGTCCGCCAAGATCCTGCCGAGGAACGTCTGAGTGGGCGGCCCGATATAGCCCAAACGAAGCTCCCCTTCTTCCCCGGACATCGTACGTTTTACCCTTCGGATCGATTCCGCAAACCGGTCGAACAGAAGCGCTGCCTCCTCCAACAGCACCGCACCGGCGGGTGTCAGGCGCACGGTTCGGCGGGTACGATTCATCAAGGCGGCACCCAGTTCTCGCTCCAGTTCCTGAACCGCGCGGCTGAGGGCGGGTTGGGCGATTCGGAGTCGCACGGCGGCTTTGGAGAAGCTCAACTCCTCCGCGACGGCTTGGAAATAGCGCAATTGGCGTAGGTCCATCGTGGATCAATGCTGCTTTGGCATAAGTGCGATAGCAATTCTGTATTTCCGTTACATCAGGCTTAGCGCTATTCTTTGCCCATGCGGTTGCCAAATCACGACTACCTGACGCTATGACTAACCTGCAGCTTGCGGTTCAGTTCTTCTTTCAGCTCGGGTTGATCCTGCTTTTTTGCCGGTTGGTCGGGATGCTGGCGGCGCGATTGGGGCAGCCTCAGGTGGTGGCGGAGATGATCGCAGGCGTCCTGTTGGGACCCTCGCTGCTAGGGCTGCTCTGGCCGGAGGGCTTTACGCGTCTCTTCCCAGCAGATTCACTCCGGATCCTGTTTCCCATTTCCCAGTTGGGATTGGCGCTCTACATGTTTGTGGTGGGTTTGGAGTTCCGCATGGATATTGTTCGTCAGAACTACAAGAGTTCCATTGCGGTGTCGTTGGCCGGCATGGTGGCTCCGTTTGTTCTGGGCGCCGGCCTAGGTTACTACTTCTTCCATCACACCGAATTGTTTCCCAAGCAGACCTCGGAGTTGGAAGCGATGCTGTTCCTGGGCGCATCCATGTGCATCACGGCATTTCCCATGCTGGCGAGGATCATTCATTTCAAGGGTTTGGCGGGCACTACCATGGGCACGGTGGCCTTGGGGGCTGGTGCGATCGACGACGCCATGGCCTGGTGCCTGCTGGCGGTGGTTTTGGCGAGCTTCTCGGGTGATTTTTCTCATGCGGCGTGGAATATCGGTGGGGGAATCGCCTATGTAAGCCTTTCATTGCTGGTGATTCGTCCCTTGCTGGCGCGATGGTTAGGTGGGGAGCAACGTCGCGAGCCGCTCACGGAAAATGAACTCGTGGTGTGTTTGGCCCTGCTGTCCTTGGGTGCTTGGTTTACGGACGCCGTCGGACTGCACGCGGTCTTCGGAGCCTTCGTGATGGGAGTGGCTATGCCTCGCGGTCTCGTGAGTGAGACCCTGATTCAACGGATCCAGCCTTTGACTGTCGCGCTGCTTTTGCCGCTGTTTTTCACCTACTCTGGGCTTAACACCAAGATTGGCCTGCTCAACTCCGTCTACCTTTGGGAGATGGCGGTGGCCGTCTTGGTGGCAGCGGTGGCGGGAAAGGGTGTCGCCTGTTGGCTGGCGGCGCGAGCTACGGGAATTTCGAATCGGGAGGCCCTGGGCATTGGGACTCTCATGAACGCGCGCGGGTTGATGGAGTTGATCATCATCAACATTGGATTGCAGAAGGGAATCATTTCGCCGGCGCTGTTCGCCATCCTGGTGATTATGGCCGTCGTGACCACCCTGATGGCATCGCCTCTTTTCGAACGGCTGGTGGGGAGTCGAACTCCTGGGCAAAGTCCCACGTGAGCGGGGTGCTGGTACACGGGTGTCGTGCCCTCCTCCCTACCTCCAAGAATGCAGACTAAATAAGTTGGGCATTACAGCAGTTTCTCACCTGGGTGTTAGGGGCCCGAACCCGTAGGGTTCATAGAAATAAGCCGGGGATGCCGGCACCCCCGGAACCGTTATAAGTCTCGACCCCTTCCTGCGGTCCTGCTCTCGGATGGCGAACTTAGGTGGTTTGACTTTGGCTGCGGACACGTCCCTACTGTGCCCCACACGACACCATGAACACCGCATTGATCCGGAGCGTCGCCGTCTCTCTCCTTGTCTTAGGCTGCACCACTCTTCTCCTGGGAGCTGACTCGCCGCGTATTCATACCGATCGTCCTTCGCCCCAGACCCTGCCGTTGCCTAAAGGCGACGATGTGTTTCATTTTGTGGTCTTCGGTGATCGCACCGGAGGACCCGATGAAGGCATCAAGGTCCTGGCTCAGGCGGTGGAGGATGCCAACCTGCTCGACCCGGACCTTGTTCTGACGGTTGGGGATCTGGTGAACGGCTACAACCAGACCCCGCAATGGATGAAGCAGATGGAGGAGTACCGAGGAACTATGAACAAGCTCAAGATGCCTTGGTTTCCGGTGGCCGGAAATCATGATATCTATTGGCGGGGTGCGGCCACTAACCCGGAAGCCAGGCCGCTGCGTGAGCATGAGGACCATTATGAGAAACACTTTGGACCCCTGTGGTACTGGTTCGAGCACAAGAAGTCCGGATTCCTGATCCTCTTCTCCGACGAGGGCCACCCGGACGGTCGGCCTCGCGATTTTGGAGACCGTGATCAGCAGCAGATCAGTCAGAGGCAGCGCGACTGGATCGCCAAGGCTCTCGCGGAGATGAAACACCTCAAACACGTCTTTGTGTTTCTTCATCATCCTTTCTGGTGGAGTGATCGTTACCCCGGCAGCAATTGGGATTCGGTCCATCAGCTCCTGGCCGGGAACGGAAATGTGCGGGCTGTCATCGCTGGCCACATTCACCAATTGCGCTACGATGGCGTGCGCGACGGGATTGGATATTACGCGCTGGCCACCACCGGAGGATCGCTTTCGGCCGGAATGGAGTATCAGTACTTCGGCATGATCCACCACTTTAACGTCGTCACCGTGCGTGACTCAGGTTTTTCCATGGCGGCGATCCCGGTCGGAACGGTGTTTGATCCCCGCCAGTTCACGCCTGACCGGATGGCTGAGGTGGACGCCGCGCGCTACCTGCTCCACGATTTTGTATCTCCGCCCATCCCGATTCGAGCAGACGGCTATGCCAATTCCCTCACTCAGGTGAGGCTCACGAACACCTGTCGGCTACCCATCGATGTCACCGTTCTGGCCAAGGGCGACAAGTCCTGGCTCTTGGCGCCGGATCATCGGCATCGGCAGCTCCAACCGGGGGCGCATCTCATCTTCGACTTTTTTTGCAACCGAGAATCCGGCGTCGCCCTCGACGGTATGGAGTTGCCTGAATTTGAGCTGCGATTCGACGTGCTGGCCAACGGGGCCAGGCTGACGATGCCTCCGCGAGCCCTGAAGGCCAGAGCGGTGCTTCAGGCCCCCGCCAGCGGCTGGGTGAGACCCGAGACCAATGGCCTTTTCGTTCTGGACGGAAAGAGCGCGTGTTTGGAGTTAGATCAAGCGATTCTGGCGGGGTTGGAAGGTCCCTTTACGGTCGAGCTGTGGGCGAAGCCTGCCGCTGAGACGGATGGAGCCCTGCTCTCGAATTTGAAGGTCGGCGGGTTTAGCCTGGATGTGGCGGGTAGCCCTCGGTTTAGCGTTCAAACCGATGCAAGCGGTGTCGACGCTCGAAAAACCAGCAACCTAAAGCCCCCACTATCGATCAAGTCGCCGCGAAAACTATCCACGGGCGAGTGGCATCACTTGGCCGGAGTGTTTGACGGGCGTCAGATCCTGCTCTATGTCGACGGAAAGCGGGTCGGCTCCACTAACGCATCGCTGGCCAGGCTGGGATCTGACAAAGCCCTCTACATCGGAGCCCGCCCCAGCCCCGCCTGGAACGTCCACAATTTTTCACAACCCGCCGGCTTTTGGAAGGGATCCATCGACGACGTGAGGATCAGCCGCGGGGTTAGATACACCGGAGACTTCGAGCCCTCCCCGAAGCTCCCGAGCGATGCCGCGGCTGTTGTAGCGGCGTCAAACGATCAGGCATTCGGCCCGTTCGTGCCACTCACCACCCCTGCCGCCCAAGCCCTGGTGAAGGGGGCGGCCAAGCTGATCCGGGAAGACCGTTAGGCCTCGGGATGCACCCACGGGCTTCGATAAGGGCGACGCAGCAAGCGGTTGGCTTCCTTATCCCCAATGACCTTGCCTTTGGCGGCGTCCCACTGAAGGGTTCGCCCGAGCTGCATCGATAGGTTGGCGAGAATGCTGGAGGCACTGGAGATGTAGCCCTGTTCGATATCTGCGACCGGCTTGCCGCGCGATGCGATATTCTGCAGTAGATCCTTCATGTGACCCCGGATCGCGGGCGCTACATGCCGCTCCAGATCCTTCTCGGTTTTGTCCTCGGGATATTGTTCCAGCTCCATCACGACATCCTTGTGGATGGGAGTGCCTCTGCCTCCGAGCGGGATGTAGTCGTAACTGTTGACGCTGGCCTTGAGCGTCCCTTTGTCCCCATAGAAGGTGGCGGCCCAGGGATACTTTGGATCCGGCGACTCGCCCCAGGTGCGATGTGTCCAGACGACCTTGAGATCACCGAAGTCGAACGTGGCGGACTGGGTGTCGGAAATGTTGGCCTTGCTGGCTTTGTCGACCAGGATTCCGCCGGAGCTGCTGACGCTGATTGGCCAGCCCAAATCCATCATCCAGCGAACCATATCGAGCATGTGAATGCACATGTCCCCGACAATACCGTTGCCGTATTCGTTGAAGGCCCGCCATCCCCGGGGATGGACCAGCTTGTTGTAAGGTCGCATGGGGGCGGGACCCGTCCACATTTCGTAATCCAGGTAGTCGGGAGGGGCGGTGTCGGGCGGGTTTTCCCGAGCGCGCATATGGTAATAGCAGCAGATCTCGACCAAGGCGATCTTTCCGAGCTTCCCGGTTTTGAGGATTTGATCGCGCGCTTCAATCAGGTGTGGGGTGCTGCGGCGTTGGGTGCCCACTTGCACCACCCGCTTGTGTTTGCGTGCGGCAGCGACCATGGCCTGGCACTCAACCACATCCACGCCGATCGGCTTTTGCACATAGATGTCCGCACCCGCCTCGCAGGCGGCAATCATGGGCAGGGCATGCCAGTGGTCCGGAGTGGCGATGATCACCAGATCCAGGTCCTTCTCCTTCAACATCTGTCGATAGTCGGAGTAGGTTCGCGGCTTGCGTTTGGACGCCTGCCGGGAAGCCACGATGTCAACCGCCTCGGACAGCATTCGGCGATCCACATCGCACAAGGACACCACTTCGACTGGGGCGACCTGGATGAGGCGGAGCAGGTCGCACTTGCCGTACCATCCGCATCCGATCAGACCGACCCGTTTCTTTTGATCAGCGAATTCGGCGGCGTAAGCACCCATGGAAGATAAAGCGACACCTGCGGCGGTGGCTTGAAGGAATTCTCGGCGGTTCATGGGCTTTATTTAGGCGAAGCCGGGCGCGAACACAATCGGAATTGGCTTCCCAAGATTTCCCTATTGAAAGGGCCAGCTTCGTTGCCTAGTTTGGTTCCATGAAATGGCTCCCCTGTTTGCGACTCTGGTGCATCGTGTGCCTTGCTTCGACGCTGAATGTCTTTGGCGCCGCCCCTTACCAAATCGCCGTGATTCCCAAGGGCACGACCCATGAGTTTTGGAAATCCATCCATGCGGGAACAATCAAGGCTCAGCGGGAGCTGGAGGCTGAGGGCGTGTCGGTGAAGATTCTTTGGAAGGGGCCCTTGCGGGAGGACGACCGGGATCAGCAGATTCAGGTGGTGGAGAATTTTACCGCCCGGCGCGTCAGTGGCATCTTGCTCGCCCCGCTCGACTCCCAGGCCTTGGTTCGGCCGGTCGCCAATGCCGTGGCGGCCAAGATTCCGGTGGTGGTGTTCGATTCTGGCCTGAAATCTGACAAACACGTCAGCTACGTTGCGACCGACAACTTTAAAGGGGGCCAACTGGCCGCCGCCCATATGGGCAAGCTCCTGAATGGGAAAGGAAAGGTTATTCTGCTCCGTTACGCGGTTGGCTCCGCCAGCACGGAGGAGCGCGAGGCTGGCTTCCTCGCTGGTCTGAAGTCCTTTCCTGGGATCGGCCTGCTGTCGGCGGATCAGTTCGCCGGACCCACGCGCGAGACAGCCTATGCCAATTCCCAGAACCTGTTGAATCGCTTTGGCAAGGAAGTCGATGGCGTCTTCGCCGTCAATGAGAACTCCACGATCGGCATGACGAAGGCTTTGCGAGACATCGGTCGGACAGGCGGAAAAGTGAAGATGATCGGCTTCGATGCGGGCAGCCAATCGATCAAGGACATGAAGGCGGGGGATGTGCAGGGCCTGGTGGTGCAGAACCCCGTGAAGATGGGGTACATCGGAGTTAAGACGCTCGTTCAGCATCTGCAGGGCAAGCCGGTCGAGAAACAGATCGATACCGGCGTTGGATTGGTCACTCCCGAAAACATGGATCAGACGGAGTTCAAGGAACTGCTGTATCCTCCGATCAGTCAGTATCTCGATAAATAGCTCCAGAGCCAGGCGTTTTCAAACTGTCGTCGGAGATCGCTCCCACTTCTACTCTCCTGTGTCGACCCGACTCCAGATCACCGGAATTCGCAAGCAGTTCGGAGCGACCTTGGCGCTTCGATCGGTCAGCCTGGAGCTGAAGGCGGGTCAGGTTCAGGCCATCATCGGCGAGAACGGAGCGGGCAAGAGTACGCTGATGAAGATTCTCAGCGGTGCCTGCGAGCCGGATGGGGGGACCATTCTGCTGGACGGGGTGCCCTTTCAGCCCAGGGATCCGCAGCACGCGCGCCGCGCCGGCGTGGCGATGATCTATCAGGAGCTGAACCTCGCTCCCCACCTTTCGGTGGAGGAAAACATTGTTCTGGGGCAGGAACCTGCTCGCTGGGGGTGGGTGGATGCTCGGAGACGTCGGGAGCTGGCCGTTCAGGCCTTGCGGGAGCTCCAGCACGAGCATCTGCCCCTGGACCTGCCGGTGAACCGGTGCACGATTGCCGAACAACAATTGGTCGAGATCGCGCGGGCGCTGCTGCACGAGCCCAAGGTGCTCATCCTGGATGAGCCGACCAGCAGTCTGACCCAGGTGGACAGCGAGCGGCTCTTTCGCGTGATCCAGCGCTTGCGAGACCGGGGGGTGAGCATCCTCTATATCAGCCACTTTCTCGAAGAGTGCCAGCGTATCAGCGATACCTACACGGTGCTTCGCGATGGCGAGTCGGTGGGCAGTGGATCCATGGCCACCAGCTCGCTGACGGAGATCATCCGGCTGATGGTGGGACGCGATGTGACGGAGATCTACCCGCGCAGCGAGCGGACCTTGGGAGAGCCGGTATTCGAACTGCACAACCTCGCAGGATTGAGCAAGCCCAAAGCAGCCAGCCTCTCCCTGCGTCGTGGTGAAATCCTGGGCATCGCCGGACTGGTGGGGGCTGGTCGAACGGAGATGCTGCGCGCGGCTTTTGGCCTGGATGCGATCGAGTCCGGAAAGGTAAAGGTCTTTGGTCGCGACAGCACCCGAGGCACTCCCTCGGATCGGTGGAATCGCGGGGTGGGTCTGGTGAGTGAGAATCGGAAGGAAGAAGGACTTCTTCTCCAGCGAAGCTTGGCGGACAACTTGACCCTGAGCCGGTTCTCGGCGGTGGCGCAGCATGGTCTGGTGCGACGAGGTAAGCAGGGGCAACAGGCGCAGGAGTTGATGACGCGGCTGCGGGTGCGCGCTCGAGATCCCTGGCAGGCGGTGGGGGAGTTGTCGGGCGGCAATCAGCAAAAGATTTCGATTGGCCGCTTGTTGCATCACGAAGCGGAGATCTTTCTTCTCGATGAGCCTACCCGGGGCATTGATGTGGGCAGCAAGGCCGAGATCTATCGACTGATCAACGAACTGGCGGGGCAAGGCAAGGCCGTGCTGTTCGTGAGTTCCTATCTGCCCGAGCTGATGGGAGTTTGTGATACCATCGCGGTGATGTGTCGGGGTATCCTGGGGGAGAAGCGTCCGGTCTCGCAATGGACTGAGCATGCAATCATTGAGGCGGCGGTGGGAAAGGGATGATCGGATGGCAAGCGAACACGATAAACGCTCCAAGTGGGCCAGGTTTTTGAGTTTGGCTGGGCCCTTTTTGGGCTTGGCCTTCGTCACCGGCATTTTCGCGTTCAGCGAAGATCTGCGGCCCGTCTTCTACACGGGAGCGAATTGGAAAAACATCCTGACTCAGACCGTTATCGTTTCCCTAGGAGCGCTGGGCATGACGCTGATCATTGTGAGCGGTGGCATCGATTTGAGCGTCGGCTCGGTGGTGGCGTTGACAGGGGTGGTGGGCGCTCGTCTTTTGGAGCAGCACGTTTCTCCTCCGCTGGTGGTCCTGGCCACGGTTTTGACGGGCGGGCTGATCGGTCTGATCAACGGGTCCATCATCGCGGGGTTTCGGATGCTGCCCTTTGTCGTCACGCTGGGCATGATGGGAATTGCCCGGGGTGCCGCGAAATGGCTGGCGGGCAATCAGACCGTCAATATCGAAGGAGAATCGCCGGTCGTCAAAGTGATGGAGAAGCTAAGTCCGGACACGTTTCTCCCGCTTCCGTCCGGGGTCTGGATCGCGCTGGTGCTGACCGCCTTGGTTTCGTTGATGCTTCGTTGCACCGTGTTCGGAAGATACATTTTTGCCATCGGCTCCAACGAGGCGACGGCGCGGCTTTGCGGCATTTCCGTCCGGCTTCACAAAGTGCTGATCTATTCCATTGCCGGGCTCTTTTTCGGCCTGGCTGGGCTGATGCAGCTTTCGCGACTCACTCAGGGCGATCCCAGCGTGGCAGTCGGACTCGAGTTGGACATCATCGCGGCGGTGGTGATTGGAGGCGCGAGCCTTAGTGGAGGCACGGGAAGCGTGATGGGATCGGTTATTGGTGCCCTCATCATGGCGGTGCTCCGTGCCGGCTCGAGTCAGATGAACTGGGATAACTACGTCCAGGAGATCATCATTGGAATTGTGATTATCTTCGCGGTGGGACTGGACAAGCTCCGGCAGCGGCAGTCGGCCGCCTAGAGGGCACTGGTCCCTCAGGGTCGTCTTTCCAAGTCTTTGCGGATCCGCGTCATCCGAGCTATCCGTGGTTTACATCCACCTTTCTAGGTTCATGGGGGCCCTCGGACGACGTTACTCTCCAGCGAAGTCGATGCCCTTGGGCTCGGGACGATCCTCGGTGATGAGTTTCCAGCTGGCTCCCATTTCGCGTAGGTGCCGGTAGTCCCGCGGACGATACCGGAACCGCAACTGGGGCGTCTCCAACTGGACTCCGCCCTGAATTCGAGAATCCATGGCGGCATCCAGGATGCCGGTGGTCATGAGGGTGCGTTCCACCGGATAGGGAGAACGCTTCTCTCGGAAATGAGTCTGGATGGCGTGCGAGAGCGCTTTGAAGAGGTTTCGATTCTGCCAGGGTCCAACATAAAAACTGGTGCCCCGAGGCGCTGACTCCCCTGCCAGTTGACATCCGAAATACCATCGGATCCCGGTGATTCCCGCGGCCAGCATGGTCCCGCGAGTTCCATCTCGATAGTCGATGAGAATGCCATGAGAAACGAAGGGTCGGCCCCCGCCTGCCTGGGCATTCGGCTCGAACAGCTTGGATGCCGTGGGTAGTCCTGGGATGGGCTTGCTGGCGAGCGCAGCGATGGCGATCTGAGGCGACCAGCGCCCCTCCCGCGCGGCCTGCCAGAGTTTGTCCCCCTCAAGGAACTGCACGCGTGCGACCCCGGTTTCTCCGCCGCGGCGCGCCTCCACCATGGACTGCAGGACTTCCAAGGCATGGATGTCGTAGGATTCGACTCCACCTCCGTGAATCGAGACGGCCTCCTGGATTCGCGCACCGGGGGGTAACTCGAAGGTGGGGGTTCGCTCGGCAAGCGGGACGGAGCTGCCCGCCATGAGCGGAAACCCCATTCGGCGTGAAGTGTCATACATTTCTTTGGCCCAATCCCAGCGGTAGGAGAGATGTTTGTCGCTGAACACGGGGACAGTCCGTCGGCTGGCGCGAAACACGGCGACGATCTCATCGAAGAAGCGTTTGCGTGGATACTCCATTTGAGCCTTGGCGTTGACCCGATACTTGCCGTGTTCGCCGATGGACAGAACGGCATCGACCGCCAGTTGGCGTCCGCCCTGGCACAGGGCGCCATGGATGGTGGGATAAACGGGAATCTTGTATTGGGCGGAGATCGCGCGGGAAAGTTCGTTGGCGGGGGTTTGGTCGACGTAAAGACTCACTATATCCATCCCCGATTCCGTGCGTTTTCCATTGAAAAGGTAGGGTTCTAGAAAGTTTTCGAGGATGACATGGGCATGGCTGCGATAGGAGTATTCGGTCACGATGGCTGCGACCTGGAGGCGTTTGGACCCGGGGGCAGCGGCGAGGAGTGAGCTGGCTGGGGCGCTGAGCACTCCGGCGGCCATGGCTTGCTTGCCCAACCGCATGAGAAAGGAACGTCGGCTTCGGGTGAAACCGGAGGCGGTCGGGATGTTGGTGATGCTCATGCGGGCATAGCTCTATCCGGCGTACGCCAGCAGCGTCAATTGGGAATGGGGTCTCGTCCTCCCTCAAGTTGATCGAACGAGGGGCGCTCTAGGGAGCGCGGAGACACGTCTCCGCTTTTCCTGCGCGTGGCGGGGTGGCTAGAGGGGCGTCTAGGGTGAGGGGGTGCGTTGGCGGGGCATGGGGTGGCGTGAAGGAACAGCGGTGTCGTGCCACCGCGGTCCATAGGGCCCTCGCGGTCCATAAGAACGCCTCGGGAGAGCAAGTCTCCCGAGGCGGCTCCGACCCTGTGGTAGGTTTTGCGCTTACTCTCCGGGAGCTTCACTGCCCCTGCCCGGACGGCGACCGGGTCCGCCCGGACCTCTTCCGGGGCGCAGCTCCTCGGCGGACAGCTGGCCATCCTGATTCTTATCGAGTGTTTTCAGCGCTACTGCAGCGTTGGCCAGTTCCGTGGCGTCAATCGTGCCATCTTGATTCGCATCCAGTGCCGCCAGCATCGGAGGCAGCGGGCGGTTCGGGCGTTTTTCTCCGTCCGGCCCAGTGCCACCGTCGGGTCCGCCGGGTCCACCAGGACCGCGTCGCGGGTGCAGCTCGTCGGCCGTCAGCGATCCATCGCTGTTGGTGTCGAGTTTCTTCAGCGAGGTGGGGGCGGCGGCCAATTCGGCAGCGTCGATGATTTGGTCCTGGTTGGTGTCCAGGGCGGCGATGAACGGGGGCATGCGTCGGGGGCCGCCCTGCTCACCTCCCGGACCTCCATTTTGTCCCTGCGAGCCATCCGGACGGCCACGACGGCCTTGGCCGGCACCGGGGCCTTGTTGGGCGATAGCGAAATCGGCGCTGATTCCGACCACGAGAGCGATCACTGCGAGTTTGGTTTTCATAGTGTTTTTGTTTTGTGTAGGTGTCATAACTATCTGCTGTTAATAGACTCCCCATTTGTTAAGCCCGTATGTGCGCCAACGGGGAGATTTGTTAAGGGATTGTAAAAGTCAGGGCTTTTGATCGGTTGACACCTTATTTTACCCTGACTGACGAACCGAATGAACCGAGCACGATGACCTCAACGAATCTCAATCAGCCGCAGGCTGCGGATGCTTCCGAGGGCGGCACTCGAATTCTGGTGATTGACGATGACAAGAAGCTCTGTCGACTGATTCGGGACTATCTTCAACCGATGGGCTATCAGGTCAGCACGGTTCATACGGGCCCGGAAGGCGTGGCTGCCACGCAGTCCGCTGCGTGGGATGCCGTCATTCTGGATGTCATGTTGCCGGGGCTGGATGGTTTTGAGGTGCTGCGACGGATTCGAAAGAGCTCGGAGGTCCCCGTGCTGATGCTGACCGCCCGTGGAGAGGAAGCTGATCGCATTGTAGGCTTGGAGATGGGGGCCGACGATTACCTGCCCAAAACCTTCTCGACCCGGGAACTGCTGGCGCGCTTGCGGGCGGTGATTCGCCGGGGGCAGCGTCCGGCGACAACTCCCATTCCCAGTGCCGAGGGTGCGGATCCGGTTTGCGGCGTGGGGTCGTTGCGCGTAGACCCTAACACGAGGACGGCGATGTTGGGTGCAGAGTCTCTCAGCCTCACTCCGGTGGAATTTGATTTGCTGTTAAGCTTGGCCAGGGCTCGGGGCCGAGTGCGTAGCCGCGAACAGTTGCTGGAGGAGATCCGCGATCGCAACTACGACGTCTTCGACCGGTCGATCGATGTTCACATTTCGAGTCTGCGCAAGAAGTTGGGAGACGATCCGAAGGAACCTCGCTTCATTCGGACTCTTCGTTCCGCAGGATACATGCTGATCAACCCTGAGGCTCCTTGAGAGGTCCGACCATGCTCTCCCGACTTCCACTCTTTGCCAAGATTCAGCTCTGGTTCTTCCTGAACCTGATCCTGCTCGCTGCGGTCGCGCTCTTGGTGGTGACGTTTCAATTTCATTTCGGGATGGATTGGTTGCTGGCTTCGCAGGCGGGCGATCGGGTGCAGGCGGTGGCGGATGCGTTGGCCGAGGAACTCCGGGAGGAGCCGCGCTCGAATTGGGAGGCGCTGCTGAAGGAGTTGAGCGAGGCGCAGGGGGTGGATTTCGGCCTCTTTGCCAACGAGGGAAGGCTTTTGGCGGGAGCTCCTTCGGAGCTACCTGAGGCGGTCCGGATGAGGATAGGTGGGGGTCCGCCCGGGGGGCGTCCGATCCCTGACGGGCCAGGGGCAGCCGAGCTTCCTTCGCGTCGAGGTGGCCGTCTAGGACCGCGAGGCAGCCCGCCGAAGATGATGGTTCGAACGACCGAACCGACTCGCTATTGGGTGCTGGTTCGCCTCCGTCTGACGGATAAGGCGGGGCAGCGTCCGTTCCCGGCGACTCTGGTGGCGAGCTCCCCCTCGTTCCGCGGGAATGGTCTCTTTTTCGATGTCAAACCGTGGCTGATCGCCGGAGGAGGGGTGGTGATTCTTTCCGGACTGTTCTGGTTGCCATTGATCCGCAGTATGACGCGGGCGATTGGACAATTGACCCGAGTCACGGAGCAGATTGCCGAAGGACGGTTCGAGGCTCGAGTTCCCACGGACCGTGGCGATGAGATCGGGTCTTTGGCGCAGTCGGTGAACCGCATGGCGGAGAGGTTGTCGGGCTACGTCAACGGTCAAAAGCGCTTTCTGGGGGACATTTCTCATGAGTTGTGCGCGCCGCTGGCTCGGCTGCAAATGGTGATCGGCATTCTGGAACAGCGTGGCGACCCGGCATTTCGTGAATCCGTTCAAGATGCGGCCGAAGAGGTGAAGGAGATGTCCTCATTGGTCAATGAGTTGCTCAGTTTTTCCAAAGCAGGGCTGCGGCCTCAGGATGTGAAGCTGCAGTCCGTTGAGCTGTTGGAATTGGCAAGGCGTGTGGTGGACCGCGAAGCACCCGAGGCGCGAGTGGATGTTCGCGTTCCGGTGGGAATGTCGGCGTTGGGAGATCCAGAGTTGGTGGCTCGCGCCCTTGCTAACTTGGTCCGCAATGCGCTTCGCTATGCGGGCGAGTCAGGGCCGATCGCGGTCCTTGGAGAACTCGTGGGAGGGGAAGTGCAACTCAAGGTTCAAGATCAGGGACCGGGAGTTCCGGAAGAGTTCTTGCCTCGAATTTTTGATCCGTTTTTCCGCGTGGAAGCTTCCCGGAGTCGCGAGACCGGAGGAGTTGGTTTGGGCCTCTCCATCGTGAAAACCTGCATGGACGCCTGTCAGGGACGAGTCTCAGCTCGCAATCGCGTGCCATCGGGCCTAGAGGTCGTCCTCCATTTGCAGAGCGGACGGTGATGAAACGGCCGGACTGTCTCACACTAAGCCACGAAGCCACAAAGGGGGGTGAAATCTTGGGAGTTGCCAGAGGAAAGACCTTGGTTCACATCTGTGCGGTGATCTTGCCTGCTCTACACTCTCCCGCCTGGTCGGTCTCGGCTGGATTACTCCGTTGGTTCGTTCGGCTCGGGTTGATGGTCTTTGGCATGGGGCTGCTTGGGACCGTGCCAGCGGCTCCACGAATCTTGTGGACCAACGAAACGCTAGTGGGCTCGCCCGAGCCGCCGACGCCCTATGTCGTGGAGCCTGCCTTTCCGAGGTTGAAGCTTAAATCGCCCCTCTATCTAGCCGACGAACCGGGCAGTGATCGTCTCTGGGTGGTACTCCAGGGAGGAGAGAAGGACCGACCGTCGCGGATCCTGAGCTGGCGTAACAGTCCCGAAGCCGAACAGACCCAAGAAGTCCTGGAGATTTCCCGGCGACAACTCATTTACGGACTCACCTTTCATCCGGGATTTTCTTCGAACCGCTGGGTCTATCTTTTCTGCAACGGCCCGACCGGTGACGCTTCGAGAACGAATCGAATCTTGCGTTACCGCGTCTCTGCCGGAGAGGCCCCGCGCTGTGAGCCCGAGTCCGAGAAGCTGATTCTGGAATGGTTTTCGGCCGGACATGATGGCGGTGATCTGGCTTTTGGTCTCGATGGGATGCTTTATATCACCGCCGGTGATGGTTCGAGCGATTCGGACACCTACAATAGCGGCCAGGATCTGAGCAATCTGTTGGCGACCTTGATTCGGATCAATGTCGACCAGCCTGAGGCTGGCCGGAACTATTCGGTTCCGAGCGATAACCCGTTTGTGAAGCACCCGGGCGCTCGACCGGAAATCTGGGCGTATGGGTTCCGCAACCCTTGGAGAATGGATATCGACCGTCGTACGGGCGATATTTGGGTGGGTAACAATGGTCAGGATCTTTGGGAAACCGCCTATCTCGTTCGCCGCGGAGACAACTACGGGTGGAGCGTGTTGGAAGGTAGCCACCCCTTCTATCCCAACCGACGGCGAGGTCCGACACCGATTTCTGCACCGATCATTGAGCATGCTCATTCGGAGTTTAGATCCCTCACGGGGGGCGTGGTGTATCAAGGCGGTCTTTTTCCCAGCCTGACGGGTGCCTATGTGTATGGAGACTATTCCACCGGCAAGATCTGGGGTGCTCGGCATCGCGAGGGACGCCTGGTGTGGCATCAGGAGCTGGCGGATACGACGCTCCAGATTGTGGCGTTTCGCAACGACCAACATGGCAACCTGTTGGTGGTGGATTTGGGCGGGGGCATTTATCGGCTTTCCCCGCGCATCCCCGCGCCACTGGCTCGCCCGTTCCCGAAACGTCTGAGTGAGACCGGACTTTTCAGCTCGGTTGCAAAGCACCTGCCACACCCCGGATTGATTCCCTATGTGGTCAATGTGGCGGGGTGGGTCGATGGGGCGCAGGCGGACCGGTTTATCGCGCTCTCCGGGGATGCCAAGATGCACTACGCCGCAACCCGAGGTTGGAATTTCACCAATCGGACGGTCCTGGTGCAAACGCTGAGTTTGCCGGGGGTGGATGGGAGGGCGGAGCGTGGTGTGCGGGTCGAGACGCGGTTGTTGGTACGAGACGACAATGAGTGGCAGGGCTATTCGTATGCCTGGAATGTGGATCAAACGGAAGCGTACCTTGTGTCCAAGGAAGGAACCAATCTGGTGATGCGGGGCCGTCCGGATGGCGGTCCCGAGGTAAGTTGGCGTGTTCCCAGTCGAGCTGACTGCCTATCGTGCCATGCCCGGGCGGTGAACTACGTGCTCGGCCTGAGTCAGGTTCAGCTGAATTGCAGTGTTGACCTTGGATCCGGAAGGGAAAACCAACTCGAGGTGTTTCGTCGCTTGGACCTATTTCATGAACCTCCTCCCGCCTCACTGGACCAGTCGCCACGGCTGGTGAATCCCTATGACGAGACCCAAGAATTGGAGGCTCGAGCGCGATCCTACTTACACGCCAATTGTTCGGTGTGTCATGTGGAAGCGGGGGGAGGGAATGCCCGCATGGAGCTGGAGTTCTCCCGATCTCTCGAGGCGATGAACCTGGTCTCAGCGCGCCCTCAGCACGACACGTTTGGCCTGACGAATGCCATGATTATCGCCCCCGGCCTTCCGGACAGCTCGGTGATGGTTCATCGGATTTCGCAACGGGGCCGTGGTCAAATGCCGCCCTTGGGAACCTCGAAGGTGGATGAGCGGGCGATTGCGTTGATGCGACGCTGGATTGCGGGGATGAAGTCGGAGACGCGTTTGGTGCGGGACTGGAAGGTCCAGGATCTGGAGGCGGAGCTGGTGCTGATTCAACAGGGCAAGCTGGGGGCGTCGGATGCGGGGAAGCAGGTCTTCCGGCAGGTGGGCTGTGTTCAGTGTCATCGCCTGGGCGGTGAGGGCGGTTCGGTAGGGCCGGATTTGACGGACGTCGGACGACGGCTCGGACTGGCTGCGCTGTTGGAGTCGTTGGTGGACCCTTCGAAGACCATTGCCGACGGATATGTTTCTCAAGAATGGGAAACGAAGGATGGAGAGGTGATTACGGGAACGGTGGAGCGTGAGGAAAACGAATTCTGGATCATTCGCACCGCCTCCTCTTTGGTGGGAACCGTCCGGCTTGCCAAGTCCACGGTGGTGAGCCAGCGAGCCTCATCCCTTTCGAACATGCCGTCCGGCATGCTGAACTCGCTCGAAAAACAGCAGGTCGTGGACCTGCTGGCTTATGTCTTTTCCGGAGGCGACGGGAAGTAGTGGCCCTATGGAGCGCGGAGACAGGTCTCCGCTTTTCCTGCGCGTGGCGGAGTGGCTGTTAGGGCGCCGTCGGAGAAAGGCGTAATCGAGCGAAGTCGCGTTGAATGCGAAAACGGCAGTGATGACCACGGATTTCTCGGATGACTCGGTTGAAGAATAATCTGTGTGGGTCGGCAGGGCACGAACCCACAGGGTTCGCAGAGAATAGCCGGGGGTGCTCGCACCCCCGGAACTGTTAAAAGTACGGAGCATCGCGCAGTGATGCCACCGGCTGCTCACACTTGAGGCGCCCGACTCCAGAAACCAAAAAGTTCCTCAGTCCATTGGCCGACTGGTGGCACGCCTTTCAGGGTGCTGTTGAATAGGGGGCCGACCGACCGGGGGTGTCGCTGCGCTCCACGCCCCGGCTAATCTCTGTGAACCCTGCGGGTTCTCGGCCGTGGAAAGGCGAGCGAAGGAGGGGCGCTCTATGGAGCGCGGAGACAGGTCTCCGCTTTTCCTGCGCGTGGCGGAGTGGCTGGCGATGGGTCTAGGATTGGTGTGTGCGTTGGAGGGACATGGGGTGGCGTGAAGGAACAGCGGTGTCGTGCCACCGCGGTCCATAGGGCCCCGGCCATGACGCCGGTGGAGAAGGGACAAAAAGAAGAGGCCGGAGGTTGCCCTCCGGCCTCACTGAGTTATGGCAGAATAATGGCCTCTGCGTAGCGGTCAGCTTACGGCTTCACCGCGCGAGCGAACTGGGCTGCTTGGTTCGGAGCCAAGGTGAGCGGGCTCACGGCACCTTCCAGCTTGGTGTAGGGTCCATTGACCGAGGTGGCCACATGGAGTTCGCCTTCCCAGGTCACGGTCAGACTGCCATTGGCATTGCGGACCACGGAGATGGACGGACGATCCGTTCCGATGGTCGCGGTCAGCTGCAGAGCCTGGCCGGTGGTGAAG
>JAEUHE010000024.1 GCA_016793885.1 Verrucomicrobiales bacterium | reverse complement strand
CAGCGTCCGCTTTGGGGGTTTATTCCCATTTACACCCCGGATGTGACCGACAGCTTTATCCTGAGTCCTGACGGACGATTTGTTGGAGAGCATGAGACACCAGTCTCCTGACAAGCCCACTCGATCCAACAGCCCTTAGCCCCCGAGTTTTTTACATGATCATCGTTCCTGCATTCACGGCTTCGTGCGAGTTGGCGGTCGGTCGGCGGGCTGTGCATCAGCGGGGACGTTAGGTGTTTCATTGCGCCCCGTATGAACGAACAATTTACAATCTCTTCACAAATTCCTGACAACCTGCTCAGCAGCCACCTGACACTTGCTGCCATGAAACTCCTTCGACATATCATCACCATTGTTTGCCTCGTGGCCACTTTCATCGCTAACGCTGGCGAACAAGTCACCACCAAAGCCAAAGGCGGAGTCAATCAACCAACCGATGCAGAACCGCTTCTCCAAGGAACATGGGAAGGCACATGGGAGGAAGCCGGAGTGGGCGTTCAGCCGCCCGTAAAGTCGCCCGAAAAAATCACCATCACGATCACCGGCAGTTCACTCAGCTATCACCGGAACACGAACTTTTGGTTTGAGACGACATTCACATTGCCCGCGGGCACAGACCCAAAGCAGTTACACGCCACCATCAAAGATTCCGCGGGTAAGGATAGCATCGGCACAGTGGTCGTCGCTATCTTCAAGATTGAGAACGGGACATTGACCTTGGCAACGGGCAACGGTGACGGAGTGGCGCCAAAGAGCTTCGAACCCACTGGAGACAATGGGCTGAATCGCTACGAACTCCGGAAGGTTCAGCCGCAAAAGAAGAATACCCAGCCACCTAAAATCAAATGAACCGGAAACGCCTAACAATTCTACTCCAGTGAACGCGCCGACAGCATCCAGGTTTCAGGTTCAGAGTCCATACCGGCGCGTCCCTGAGCATCGGCGCTAGCCGGATTCCTCAGTCCCCCTTCTTCTATATGACCTGGGAAGCATATTGGATGGTATCCGCGCTCCATGCCTTCGTCAGTATAGTATTGCTGAGTCTGCTAGTCTCGAATTGCGCCCTGGTGTTGCGTGAGGGGCGAGCAGGGGTGGAGCGCTCCCGTAGATTCGGAGTCGTTTGGCGATCTCCCTGGCTTGCGCTAGGACTGATGGCTGGCCATTCCCATTGGGACGCAAGTTCAGTCATCATGGTCTTCGGTTGTATTGTGGTTCTCGCTACATTGATCAGGGAGGATCGAGAACATCCGACCGGCTAACCACTCGATCCAACAGCCCTTAGCCTCCGAACTTTACACATGATCACCGTTCCTACGTCCCAGGTTTCGACCGAGGTGGTTCTCGGTCGGCGGGCTGTGGATCAGCGGGGTCGTTAGCCGTCATCGGTGCGCGCATGAAAGGCCGTGATCTATTTATCGTTTGTCCGCTCCTGGCTCTTGCAGTTGCCTGCTTCTTCGTTGGCTATCGGCGGGGCTGGGGTGCTCAGCAGAAGCAGAGCACCGAATTTCTCATCCGGCGTTCACTGCACGTGCTTCATGCGGCGGAGCGCGGCGACATCACCAGCATTACCAACGGCTGTCGGATGTATTTGCTAGGACATACGAGGGCTTACGAGGCACTGGTTCCCGAGTCTGACATTCCCGATTCCTTTCGTGCTAGTTTTGCCGAAGCTCGCCAGATTGCTCGCGACGTGCTGACCAACCTGGTAGTCTTTGACCTGAAGAGTTTGGACCAATGAGATTCTTGACGGCTAACAGGCCCCACTCGATCCAACAGCCGTTAGCCTCCGAGTTTTTCACATGATCACTGTTCCTGCATCACAGGTTTCGTCTGAGTTGGCTCTCGGTCGGCGGGCTGTGGATCAGCGGGGTCGTTCGGCAGCATCCCACACTACACTCAACGCAAGTTACTCATGAAATTAATACAACGGTTGGTTGTTGGAGCGTCTCTTGTTGTCGCCGTCGCGATTGTAGCATACGCGACGGACAAGCCAGCACCGAAGGAGCGTGTGCTGCGCATCCAATCGAACGGCCAGGTTGTCGCCGAGGTTCGTTTGCTTGCCCCAGCCAAGTGGCTCTGCGGTGGCAGTCTTTCGGTGACCAAGGCCGGTGACGCGACTTATCGAGCTGGTAGCCCCCCGACTCTGTCTGGCACGCTGGTTTTTGACGACGGTACCGTGGTGCACCTCCATGGCAACGTTGAATTTGGCGGCACGTTGAAGGACCTGGGTTTGGAGCCCAAATGATGCCCGACACGCCTATTCCAGTGAACGCGCAGACAGCATCTAGGCTTCAGGTCGAGCGTCCAGACCGGCGCGTCCCTGAGTAGTGTCTGCGGCTTTCTGATTCCCCCCATCCCTATGGAAACTCCCATTGCCACTAAAAGGCTGACTGCCCAATGGACCGATGGCACCCGTCATGATGTTTGTGTCCAGATATGGCCCCCGACTCCCGACGGTCGGATGTTTCGTTGTCGAATCACCACCAAGGGGCTTCAGCCCGAGTACGATCCTCCGTCAATTGGCGGCTTCGATGAGATGCAGGCGATCACCCTCAGCTTGAGTTTTGTGCGATTCCTTTTCGAAGAACACCTGAGGCAGGGAGGAAGCTTATACTATCCCTCACCCGAGAGCGATGTGCCCTACTCGCCGCATGACTTGCCCCCTGCAACCAGCTGAGCCGAACAGTCACTCGATCCAACAGCCCTTGGCGTCGGTGTTTTTACCTGATCACCATTACTCCCGTCGCTGAGCTTTGCCGTAGGCATCATGAACTTACCCAAGTTCAAGTTCGGCGTGGCCGGTATCCTGACCTTTGCGTTGGTAATCGAACGGACGGACGCTTAGTCCGGTTTGGGACAGGTTGCCGTATTGGCTTTCTCGGAGGTTGCCTTGGGCGACACCTTGGCGAACCGTCGCCACTGAGACGATTGATTTGAGAAGCGCCCAATCATGCAGTCTAAACAGATTGTCGCCCGAACCCTAGTTTCCTAATGCAACCTCGGTCGCTCGCGCATGGATCTTCAATTTACTGTTGGCGATTTGCTCGACCAAGACGTGGATGTCATCGTCAATGCTTGGAATAGGAACATTATTCCATGGTGGCTGCTGATACCCCAGGGAGTCTCCGGCGCTATCAAACGACGAGCGGGATATGAGCCGTTCCGTGAACTGGGTCGGAAGGGCCCGATTCCACTCGGCGGGGCGGTCGAGACCGGCGCTGGAAGATTACCTTTTCGAGCCATCATTCACGTCGCCGGGATCAACATGTTGTGGCGGTCTTCAGAGTGGGCCATTCGGGCATGCGTTCGGAGTGCACTGGGTATCGCACGCGACCGAGGCTACTGTTCCATCGCCTTTCCCCTCATCGGTGCGGGCACCGGCGGCGTTTCACTGGAGCGGGCGCTCGAAATCATGCAGGACGAAGCCCGTCAGGTTGAGTATGATGGGCAGGTCATCTTTGTCAGATTCGGACAAAAGGCCTGACGAAGCTATTCCAGTAACTGCGCCGACACCGTTCATCGATCAGGCTCAGTGCTCCCAATCGAATACAGCGAACTCTCAGGCCCCTTGGCATTCCGTAATCTATGAAAACACAAGCAGTACACATCGCGATCGTCCTAGGCTTCTCCATCCTAATCTCTGAATCTGGAAAGGCTGCGGATCTCGTCTCGGAGTTCACCAGCACGAACGACGGCTGGACGAGCGTCAGTCATTCACGGGCGAATCCGCCCTGGCCGGAGTCGGGCGTCACCGCGCGGGATCTTTCTCCATCGGTCGCTAACGGCTTCCTCCGAATCCAGGATTTGAACAATGATTGGCAGTGTATCGCAGCACCGGGAAGCTTCCTGGGCGACTGGCAGCGATTTGGTGGTGTCCGACTCGGCTTAGTGACGGACGACTCCCCGACGGTTTACGAAGTCGTGCTATTTTTGTCGGGAAGCGTGGATGGGATCACCACGAACAGCGCCTCCTACACATTCCCGATCACCGGAACCCCTAGTTCCTCGCGTTTCGATCTGGTGGCCGCGCTGAGGAGCGAACAATGGACGATCATTTCCGGGTCCTGGGGCAACCTGCTGAAGAATGTGCAGCAGTTTTGGATTCGCATGGACTTGAATGGCAATGTGGCGGGTGAACTCGATCTGCTCGACTATGTGAGGTTGGCAGATTCGGGGGACCTCTCGTTGAAGATCCATCCCGCCGTCGAGCTGGAGTTCTTCGCCGTTGCGGGAGTCATCAACCAGCTGCAGGTTTCAAGCGACTTACAGACTTGGAAGAACTTCGGACTGCCTTTTGTCGGCGACGGGACGCAACAAAGCCGCTGGGTGCGCTTGGGTGACCAGGAGGAGCAGTTCTTCCGCATCGTGCGGCCTCAGTGAAACGATTCCGCCACACATCCGGTTAAGAAAGAGAACATATGGCTTGGTTTTATCTATTTATAGCGGGGTTACTCGAGATCGCTTGGGCGATCGGTCTTAAATACACTGAAGGATTTTCCAAGCTCTGGCCGAGCGTGGCCACGGTGAGCGCCATGGTCGCCAGTTTTGGGTTGCTGGCGGTGGCACTGAAAACGATACCCGTGGGCACCGGGTACGCGGTCTGGACGGGAATCGGCGCGGCAGGCACGGCCATTATCGGGATGGTGTTCCTCGGTGAGTCGAGAGAGATCGCACGCATTCTCTGCCTGGTGCTGATCGTTGCCGGAGTCGTCGGGCTCAAGCTCGTTTCCCCAGCAGGACACTGATGTTTCTCACTTTGGCGGCAGGGCTCGAACCAGCAGGGTTCAAAGAGAATAGCAGGGGGTGCTGGCACCGCCGGGCCTGTTAAAAATTACGGAGCATCGCGCAGCGATGCCATCGGCCTCCGACACTCGCATCCCATCTCCTCAAGCATCCTGACCCGTTGGTGGATCCCCTCGCCGACGGGTGGCACGCCCTTCAGGGTGCTGAGAACAGGGGACCAACCGACCGGGGGTGTCGCTCTGCTCCACGCCCCGGCTAATCTCTTTGAACCCTGGGGGTTCTCCAGGCCAAACAGCGTCCGGAGCTAGCTCGTCGGCCGGCCTTGGATCATTGGTTTCGTATCCCATTGTTCTAAGTCGATCATGGACATTCGGCGTTAGGTTTCTATGACAACAATCGTGGTTAGATTCGTAGGCAAGTCTGTATCCCCCAAGACGATCTCTGGGGCGTTAGGGGGGCAGAATCATGAGTCGTGCTTGTGGGGCGACATGATCGACGTTGCTGAGGACGATGGTACGGTGTCTCGGAAACGATCGCTGACCGGTTTCTGGAGACGCACCGTGGAGGTTGATAGGTATGCATCGGTGAGTGATGCCCTTGCGGACTTGTTTCGCGGACTTACTACGGATCCAGCCAAGTGGACTCAGTTCACTTCCGTTCATCGATCCGGTATCGCAGTCTGCGATCCTCCGCCGGGTTCGACCCCTACCTCTCTGTTCTCCGGCGATGAACTTGAACTGTTCGCCTCACTGGGTCTGCGGGTTGATCTCTACTTCCTGTCGCAGCGATCGCTCAAGAACACCCAGGATGCGTCAGATAAACCACCGCTTTGACCCCACGATGGGGTTATCGCTTCCACGGCGCTTCCCCACGATTAACTGTATACGATGATAGCAACCCCCCAAAGCATTGAGCGTCGAAGCGGGATTGAGTTGGCCGAGAAAACGAGAACAAGGTCCTGAGAATTCCACAGTGGCACGCCTTTCAGGGTGCTGTGAAAGGGGAGGCGATGGACCGGGGGTGTCGCTAACTCCACACCCCGGCTAAGATCTTGAACCCCCCGTGGGGGTTCGGGGCGGGGCGGGGATCTGGAGGCGCTTGGGACCGGTTTGCCTCACGGGCCTCGTGAGGGGCCGTCGGCGGGAGGCTTAAGCCGCGTCGTCACTTCAAATTCATACCTATCCGTGCAATCCGCGAAATCCGTGGTCACGGCCCTACTGCCGTTTTCAGGTTTACTCCCTATGAGATTGGTTGACACTGCCACTATGAGCTCTCCTTTTTCCCTCATCCGGACGAAGTTGCCGCTGATTTTAGCCGCTTACCCGCTCGCGTGGCTGTCGCTGCTTTACTTGTTTGTTCTGCGCGCTCGTTTGTATTTGGGGCATTGGCCTCAGCCGTACCATCCAGATCCGAAAGATCTGGGATTCACGGTTCACCACCAGGCAGTTTGGTTCGGACTCATGGCATTGCCAGTCGTCGCGCTGGCAACCGTCGCGCTCGCGCTGGTCGGACGGCGGGTCGCTGTGGATCGGCGCATCTGGCCCGCACTTACGTTCTTGGTCGCCTCCATCGTGCTAGTCATCGTCGTGGCACGCCTAGACCCCGGCGGCTTTTTCAACTGGTTTGCGGATTAAGGAGGATTCCGTTGTCCCCACCCCACCCCTCTTACCGATTAAATCATACGTACGTACTAAATAATCGGTACGCCACATCCGTGAACCGCATTTATGAGAACTCTGGTCTGGATCATTCTAGCCGCACTTTGTGTGATCGTTGGGGCTTACCCTCTCCTGTATCTGCTGGCTGATGGGAAGATCGGACTGCTGGAGACCAAGAGCGACGTCCTGCTGAGCAATGGAGGGTGGCGGTTGGGGTTTTATACACACATCGTCAGTGGAGGGATTGCCCTCTCGGTTGGTTGGACCCAGTTCCTCAAGTCCTGGCGGAGTCGGAATCTGCGTTGGCACCGGATTTTGGGGATGCTCTACGTGCTGATGGCCGGCGTCAGCGGAATGGCGGCGGTCTATGTCTCCTTCTATGCGTCCACGGGATGGGTGGCCGGTCTGGGCTTCGGCAGCCTAGGGGTGCTATGGCTGTGCTTCACCGTGGAAGCCTACCGGAGCGTCCGACAGCGGAATCTGCGGAAGCACGAGTCCCTGATGGTCTACAGCTACAGCGCTTGCTTTGCCGCTGTGACCCTGCGGTTGTGGCTGCCGTTGCTGATCGGCGTTTTTCACCTCGATTTCAAAGTGGCTTACCCAACCGTAGCCTGGCTGTGTTGGGTGCCCAATCTGTTGGTCGCCCGTTGGATCACGTCCAGAATGTGAGAAGAGTTTCAACGGCTTCCGGAGGGTGTGAGTAGAAGTGGGTGGGAAAGGCCTGGAAGTGGCGATGGACTCGGCGCCTGATGCCGGGCTTTCAGCCCTTGATGGAAGCTGGGATGTTTACCTGGGGTTGTCACCCCAGGCTGGGATGGGGCGCACCGTTGGTGCTCAAGCGCGACGAGCCTTCGACCCCATACTATAGCCAACCTAGACCATTAAGCGCAGATTCGAACGGAACTGAGGAGCAGTTTTGCGGATCCTGGGGCACAGGCCCAGCACCATCCGAGCCTGAGGTGACGACCCCACGTTTCATCACGCCTCGCGGCCCTGGGCTCTTGCTACCACCCCCTCCCGTCGACCATCCCTCCTTGACCGATTAAGTCGTACGTACGTACAGAATAATCGGTTGGCCGTATCCGGGACAAAGTGGCTCAATGGCTTCAGCGTGTTTATGAACACTCGCCTGCCCAAGGCGAATCCGGAGAGCACGGATTCCTGGAGTCTGGGGAAACAGGGCCATCCCATCATGAAGAATATTTTGGCATTAGCGTTTCAGGTCGTTATTGTGCTCATCGGGATTGGCGCTCTTACTTTCCTGCTTCGGGAACCTCATGTCGAAGGTAGGAATGCACATGCCACCACCTTCCAGATCATCAGGTCCCTCCTTCCCAATCGAAGCCATGAAAACGAAGCCAGCGCCGAAGACTGAGACGATCGACCAATACATCCTGGGGTTTCCCCCCGATATCCAAACGCTACTCAACAAGGTCAGGGCTGCCATTCACAAGGCGGTGCCACAGGCCGAGGAGACCATCAGTTATCGCATCCCGGCCTTTCGGTTTGCGGAAGGGACAATCGTCTACTTCGCCGCCTTCAAACAGCACATCGGGCTTTATCCCACCTCAAGTGGCATGCGGCAGTTTGAGAAGGAGCTTTCGTCGTACGAGACCTCGAAGGGTGCAGTCCGGTTTCCGTTCGACCGGCCGATTCCCTACACACTGGTCCGGCGCATTGCAAAATTTCGGGCTCAAGAAGTCCGAGCCAAGGCGAGGATGATTCGGAGTTAGTGTGGTGAAGCATTGAGTATCCCCATGTTCGCCGCACCCTCATTGACGATTTCAGTTTGTCCACAAATCCAAGCGGAGGGGGATAAGTTGACGGCATCAACTTCAGGGTTCATTCGGATTCTCAACCTGGGAAGTTTCTCACGCCGCGTGGTGGTGGATCGAGTAGCAAGGACGGTAACGGTGGCGCAGCGCAGCGCCTGGTTGCTTCAGCGAGAACGCGTGCTCTCCTTCGCTGAAATTGCTGCTGTGACCTACGGCTACGATGACGCGAATCCTTTCTCCGTCTTCTCAACCACTCACGACTCCGTCGATCGCTATGTGGTGGGACTGCTGCTGGTTGGAGGTGAGGAGGTCCGATTGTTTTCTTTCGTGGGGGACGGCTCGTTCACGAATGAGGGACCGTTGCCTGACTGGTGGTATTGGGAGGAATACGTCCTAGACCGCACTGGCTCCCAGGAACGCGAATCGCGGCTGTTTGTTCAGCTCCTGAGCAAGATGATCGGTGTGACCATTGCGCCCTCGAGCCAGACTCGGGAATAGGCCCACCCATTGCTAGTCGTCCGTCCTCGGACGATCCCCCAGCCCCGAACGCGGCGGGACCCGATGGTCTCACACGGAGCCACAAAGGTCCCGATGGGAAGGGGCCCGAGTTTTAGAACGCAAAGGACGCAAAGGACGCGATGAGGAACCGGAGGAAGGACAAAAACGGACTTCTTCTTTTCTCTGAAGACATAGCGTCCTTTGCCCTTTGCGGTTCAATAGTCTCTCTTGGCTCGGCCCGGTACTCTCTGCCTTGGGAGCTTGGTGAGCTTCGTGCCTTTGTGAGAGATACTCGGGCCCGCTGCGCTCGGGGCTGAGGAATCGTCCAGCATGGACGACGCTACAGCGATCGGGTCGAGTGCCGGGCCCATCGGGGAGTCAGCGCTCAATTCAAGGGGGACACCAAACGGTAGTAGCGACCGGCTTTGCCGGGCACCACCGCATCCTTCACTGTCATAGGGCCGTCCGTGGTTTGCACGGGAATGGAAACGGACAACGCCTTCCACGAGGGGGCCTCAAGCGAATCGGTATACTCGATCTGGAAGGTTCTACCCGCCAAGGCTGTGAACGTGATCGAGACTTGGGTTCCATCTACCTCGATGCCGCTGATCGTAAGCGGCACCGGCAGCGGCGCTCCAACACCTGGCGTGGGATCAGCCGCAAACCAGTTAAGCGGCTCGTTGGCATAAGCTTCCTGAGTTCGTCGATGCAGGGATTTGCCCTGCCCGTCGGCTTCCAATGGCCAGGGTGCCGCGTCCCTATAGACAACCCGATCCACCGGGATGAAGGGAATGTAGCCGGCATCCGGATGGGGCGGGCGTTGGACCTCGTCCGGCTTGAGTAGCTCAAGAGAGCCGCCGCCGTTGCTCAATCGACCACGGTAGGGTCCAAAGATGGGAACATTGGTGGAGACTTGGTAGAGCGCTCTGAACGCATTGAGGTCAGAGCGGTTGGTGGGGTTGAATCCCACGATGAGAGCATATCCCTTGGCGGCCAAGGTCGTTCGAATAGGGAACTGGAAACGGACCTGGCCGTCGAGCTTCCAACTGTTGCTCGTGACGGTCAGTGGGTTCAGCGGGTTGTAAAGTAGCAAGGCCGCCGAAGTGATGTTCCGCACCTCAACATACTCCCCAAAGACATCGTCGGCGCTCGCAGCGGCGGACTGAGGATGATACATGATCTCCGTGATCACCATCGGACCGATCTTCGGAGCGGAATTGGTCTTCCCGGCCCCGGTTCGAAACAGAGGGACCGTCGCAGGGCTATCCTGACCGAAAGTGGTGCTGGCCATGGGAACGAAATCAACCCCTTCGCTGGTCACAACACGACCCAGCGAGACACCGTTCTCCGCAGGGGACAGCCGAACCGAGGCGATGTTGCCCAGCAGGTTGCCCGCCGCATCGGCATTGAAGAGGTGACATTCATCACCCTTGGAAGAGTTAAATCGGAAACTGGGGTCGTTGCCCGTGTCATCGGGGTCGAACTGAACCTCGTAGAAAACGCGGAAGCCACCGGGAGCGATCACGACGTTAGCCGGAATCCGAAATTTTTTAGCATCCGAGCGAGAATTGCTCAACCACCAGCCTCCGATGGCAATGGGATCGGGTGATATGTTCTGCAACTCTACGGCATCTTCGAAAGGAAAGTCCGTGTGGGTCAGCACCTCATTGATGACCACGCCCTCGAGGGGCTGAAAGTTGCTGGCGCCAGGAGTGGCCTTACCGAAGCCAAAAGCGACAACATTATCGGTACCGTCCGGGAGCTTTCCCTCGGAAACGTCGGCGGTCTGCTGTCCAAATTTGACGCGGCTCAGGACCGTCGTCCGGTTGGGTGCAAACAGGCTGATGGTTTCCCCCCCGGCACCGAGCTTGAAGTTCACGTGGCCGTGATTGGTTTCCCCCGAGGCCATGTATTGAAGAAAGCTTTCCGGTCCAATGAACGACAGGGTCGGGATGGCCAAGTTGACCGTTGGGCTGGCAGTCTTGTCCGAGAAAACGCATCCGCCCAGGGCACTGGGCTGACGCTCGGAGTTGTACAGCTCCAGCCAATCGCTTCCGCTGGTGGTTGAAGCCATCCACTCATTAATCCGCAACTTGCCCGGATCACCCAATGCTTGAGCAGTGTTGGCATCCCCAGGAGACGGGGATGTCAGAGCCCACGCACCCGTTCCGCTAGGAATTCGCCCGATGGAGAAATCCGCGGCTTGCAACCCGAACTTCACCGAGTCAAGCAAGACTCCGTTGGCACCGTACAGACCCACCTCTTCACCGCTAGCGCTGAAGCTAAAAGCAGCGTGATACTCCCCTGGGACGATATTATTATCGCACCAGACCACCACATACCCATTCGGCGGCAGCTGAGCATCCGCCGGGAAAGCAAACTTGGTGGGCTGGCTGAGGTTGTCGGTCAACGTCATGCCCGCCAGGCTGACCACGGTGGTCCCGGTGTTATAGAGCTCCAGCCAGTCGGGATAGCTCCCTTCCTTACCCACCGCAGCCACATTGTTCGCCATCACCTCATTGATCACCACCGCGGCCGGCGAAACCTGCGGTAGGACCAGCGCGGCCAAGGAAAGGGCAAACGAGCTCAACAGCGTTCTCTTGAACATACAACGAGTAGAATGTGTAACTCCATCCATACACCAACTTACAGAATTCCGCCATCTCGTAAATCGACGGATCTTTCCGACACCCAAGCGTCACTTTGACACTATTCCTTAACCCGCTTGGCCGGCTTCGGCGGTGTATGAAGCTCGACGGCTCGCCAGAGATACCAAGCGGCCGTGGTGCGATAGGGTCGCCAGCGCTCTCCAAACTGAAGTAACTCTTTCGGACGTGGCAGAGCTTCGAGCCCGTACGCCAGACAATACCCCTTCCTGACCCCAAAGTCATCCACCGGCAGAACATCCGGACGCCCGAGTTTGAACATCAAGAGCATCTCCACAGTCCAGCGGCCCACCCCGCGGACCTGAGTCAGCCGCTCGATGATCGCATCGTCGGGCAAGTGTTTGAGCCCGCGGGAGGTGGGGACCAGTCCCTCGACTGCCTTGGCCGCAATGTCCCGGATGGCTAGCGCTTTCGCCCGAGAGAAGCCAACCGATCGAAGCTGGGCTTCGGAGAGCTGGAGAATCGCCTCGGGCGTGGGAAACCCACGTCCCGCAAAAAGAGCCCGAAAGCGCTTGAGAATCACTTCGGCAACCCGGCCGGTGAGCTGTTGATGCGCCACGGCACTAATCAGGGCGTGATAGGGTTGCCGCCGGGTTTCTGGCACCAAACCGCACGGTCCGACGTCCCGGATGAGCCGACCCATGACCTTATCGACGGCACGAAGGTGAGCGAGGGCCTGAGGCGTCACACAATCCCCTTAGCCGATATGAGTTGCTTCACAACCTCTCCCAAGCGCTTCATCCCCTCCTCGATCCGGGCGCAGGAGGCATTCGAGAAGTTGAGGCGGAGGGTATTCTTGCCCTGGCCATTCAGATGGAATTCCTCGCCGGGTACGAAGGCGACATTGTGCCGGATCGCCTCGCGCAGGACATCCTGCGCATCAAGCGACTCCGGCAAGGCCACCAGGAGGAACATCCCGCCTTCGGGTCGGTTCCAGCGGATACCCTCCGGGAAATAACGGGTGAGCGCCGCCAGCATGGTGTCGCGTCGTTCCCCATAGGCTTTTTGGAGTCGCGGGATCTGTCGCTCCATGACGCCGTCGAGCAGCAGTTGATAGCACAAATGCTGACTGAGGCTGCTGGTATGCAAATCGGTGGCTTGCTTGGCCTGCACCAGTTTTTCCAGCAATTCCTCCGGCGCGATAATCCAACCGACCCTCAACCCAGGCGCAAGCACCTTGGAGAACGTTCCACAGTAGGCGACGTTACCGTGGAGAGACTGGGCATCGTGGCGATTGGAGGCGCTGTGTCGCGCGTCGAGACTCATCAGGGTGGGCGGAGGCGTGCCTTCAAACCGGAGTTCTCCGTACGGATCATCCTCAATCAATCCGACATTGTTGCGCCGGGCCCAGTCCACCAGTGTTTCACGACGGGGGGTGCTGAGGGTGGTGCCGCCGGGGTTCTGAAAATTCGGGATCGTATAAAGCAGCTTCGGTGCTTGCAGGAGCAATGAATCCAGGCCCTCCAGCTGAATTCCTTGGCTGTCCGATGGCGCAGCCAGGAATTCGATGCCCAGCGGTCTCCAGGCGGACAGCAATGCCAAGTAGGTGGGGTTCTCCACGATCACACGGTCACCGGGATCGAGCAGGACGCGGCCCAGCAGATCCAGCCCTTGCTGTGCTCCCGTGACAATCATAACATTGGCGCGGGTGATCGGCAGACCGGGCTGGCGGAATCGGGCGGCGATCCAGTCGCGGAGCTCCGGAACCCCTTCGGTCTCGCCATACTGCAAGGCACGATTTCCACGGGTGGCGAGGACGTTGGCAACCGCGACACGAATCTCCTCCAAAGGAAAGAGTTCCGGGGCCGGCAAGCCGCCGGCGAAGGAAATCATATCAGGCCGTTCGGTGAGCTTCAGCAGCTCACGAACGGCGGAACGCTTCATCTGCTGTGAACGGGCAGCGAACCGTGAATTCCAACTCATATCCATTCGGGTATCCTCGCGGGTTCTTCGAACCTTGGATCCAAGCCTACCGGATCCAGGGTGTGCCTGGCGATAGTTTCGTTGTCCCGATGGGCCGAGACGGCCCACTGAGTGACGAGTGACCAGTGACGAGTGAGAAGTTGCCGACACCTGGCACCCGACACCTAGCGGGTCAGCCTACGCAATAATGCTCTGGATCACTTGACCATAGACATCGGTGAGGCGCTCTTTGCGGCCTTGATGGAAATAGGTCAGCAACTCGTGATCAAACCCGAGCAGCCGCAGAATGGTGGCGTGGATGTCGTGGAGATGCACTTTGTCCGCGACGGCTTCAAACCCCAGCTCATCGGTTTCACCAAACGCCATCCCTCCCCGCACTCCTCCGCCCGCCATCCACATCGAATAGCCGTACGGATTGTGGTTTCGGCCGGGTTCGCCTTTCCCTTCGCTGAAAGGCATTCTTCCGAATTCCCCGCCCCAGATCACCAGCGTGCTGTCCAGCAAGCCGCGTGATTCCAAATCGCTCAACAAGGCCCCAATCGGACGATCGATCTCGGCAGCATGCTGCCCATGATTGGTCTCGATGCTTTTGTGCGCGTCCCAGGTCTCCTCCAAGTGGCCACCGCCGGAGTACAACTGGACAAACCGAACCCCACGCTCCACGAGACGCCGTGCCACCAGGCAATTGCGACCGAACTCGTCGGTCGGATTCTGGCCGACCCCGTAGGCGTTCAGCGTCGCGGCGCTTTCCTGCGTCAGATCCACCGCCTCGGGGGTGGCGGATTGCATCCGGTAGGCCAACTCGTAGCTGGTGATGCGCGCCGCCAATTCGGAGCCGCCCGGCCTGGTTTCGAGATGCTGCTGGTTCAACTGCTGCAGCAAATCCAACTGCTCGCGTTGAGCTCGGCGATCGATTTCGGCAGGACCACGGAGATCGAGAATGGGATCGCCCACCGGACGGAAGAGCGTGCCTTGGTAGGCCCCCGACATGAACCCGCTGGCCCAGTTCGGCTGCCCGCTGATCGGCCCCCCTCGATTGTCGAGGATCACGACGTAGCCGGGCAGATTCTGGTTTTCGCTACCCAACCCATACACGGCCCAGCTGCCCAAGGACGGACGGCCGATGAACGTCTTGCCGGTGTTCATCGCCACCAGTGCGGATCCATGGGCATGACTGTCCGTGTGGCAGGAGCGAATCACCGCCAGCTTGTCGGCGTGCTTGCGGATGCTGGGAAAGAAGTCGGAGATCAACAGCCCGCTCTGACCTCCCGGACGAAACGGACGGAAGGAGGGAGTCAGAAACCCGATCTTGCGTCCTCCGGAGTTGATGAACTTCTTGCCGTCGGGAAGCGGTTTACCCGCGAACTTTTCCAGAACCGGCTTGTAGTCGAAGGTATCCACTTGGGAGGGCCCTCCGTTCATGGTCAGAAAAATAACGCTCTTCGCCTTGGCGTGGAAATGGGGCTTTTTTTGGGCTAAAGGAGTCGCGGCGGCAGCATCGAGCGTCGCCGCTCCCAGACGGCGGGTGAAGAAGCCATCGCCACCGAGCAGCGTCGATAGCGCCAGCCCGGCGCAGCCGAGTCCCATGTCCCAAACAAATTCGCGTCGGCTCGTGCCGCAAGGGAAGAAAGAACCGGGTTTGCGTGGTGCGGTCATAGCGAGGCGGGGTTAATCCACGTAGATGAATTCATTGGAGTTGAGCAGCACGTGGCACAGCGAGCTTAAAGCGAGGAGGTCGGGATCGGCCGCAGGCGCTTGCTTGGGGGCCGGAGTCTGCGACAAAAAGTGATCGCGTTGACGCTGGAGATGGGCGATGGCCGCCGCAGTTTCCGCGGCAGCGGGGACACGACCCAAGGCGAGCTGCCAGGCCTTCGTGATGCGGGATCGAGCATCCTGGCTCGCCGATGCCGACATCACCCGCCGCGCCAAAGCCCGGCTCTGCTCGTGAACCGTGGCGTTGTTGAGCAAGGCCAACGCCTGCGGCGCAACCACGGTGACATCGCGCTGTCCGCAGGGGAGCGTGGTGTCGGGAAAGTCGAACACGGTGGCCATGGGCGAAAGCAAACTGCGCTTGCTGAACATGTAGATGCTGCGCCGTCCTTGCTCCTCGGCGGGTGAAGCTTTCCAGGCCTGACCTTTCATGGACAGGCCTTCGAGGGCGTCAGGGCTGATGACGGGAGCAAAACTCGGCCCACCCATCTTGCGCAGATCCAGCGTTCCGCTGACCGAAAGCAAACCATCACGGAGGGCATCGGCATCCAATCGACGTCGCTCGGCGCGCCACCAGAGATGATTGGCGAAGTCTTCCTGAGCATAGCGTTCCTGCGCCGGATGGATGGAGCTTTGTCGGTACGTCTCGGAAAGCACGAGGAGCTTATGAAGTCGCTTGGCACGCCATCCTCCGGCCACCAGCTCATCAGCCAGCCAATCCAAGAGTTCCGCGTGCGTCGGCTTCTCACCGGTGAAGCCAAAATTGTCGGGAGAGCGGACGAGTGCTTGGCCGAAGTGGAATTGCCAGAGACGGTTCACCCACACTCGGGCGGTGAGAGGATTCTTAGGATCGGCGATCCACTCGGCGAGCTGGCGTCGGCGTTGACTCGTTTTGCTGCCCGCGGGTGCGGGGGTGATCTCGCGACTCAGCTGAGGCAAAAAGGACAGCGTGGCGGGGGCGACCGGTTTGCTGGGTCGTTTGGGATCACCCTTCACTAGGAGCGGCAACGGCGGGGGTGTCGGGGACGCATCGGTCCAACCAAACACCTCGGAGCCGAGCGCCTTGGCATCCGGTCCACCCAAGGAGCCTTGGCCAGGCTGGATATAACCCGCCCAGAAAGCGCCTGCCATGCGGTAGTAATCCAACTGGGAAATAGGATCGAACTTATGATCATGGCAGCGGGCACACTTCACGGTCAGCCCCAGGAACGCGGTGCTGGTCACGTGAACCATGTCTTCCAGTCGCTCGTACTTATACTCCTCCGCATCGTTGGGTTCATCGTTCCAAGTGCCGAGGCGCAGAAACCCGGTTGCCACGAGTGATTCTTCGTTGTGACCCGGCATCTCGTCGCCCGCCAACTGAGCCATGATGAACTGGTTGTAGGGCAGATCTTCGTTGAAGGCGCGGATCACCCAGTCGCGATAACGCCAGACATTGGGTTTCACTTGATCACGCTCGTAGCCACAGGTTTCGGCGTAGCGGGCGATATCCAACCAGTAACGACCCCATCGTTCACCAAATCTCGGTGAGGCCAGCAGGCGATCGACCATGGCCTCGTAGGCCGCTGGGGATGGGTCGGCAACGAAGGCGGTGATTTGTTCGGAGGTGGGGGGGAGACCCGTTAGGTCGATATAGAGGCGTCGCACCAAAGTGCGCGGGTCGGCCGGAGGTGCCGGGCTCCACCCTTTGGCGCTGAGTTTCTGACGGACGAAGGCATCGATGGGGTTATCGGTCTTGGCGCTGAGAGGCAGCGCCGGCCGTCGAACGGGCTGAAGCGACCACAGATCGCGTCCGCCACGGAGATCGGTAGAAACCTCGAACGGATCCAGCACGCGTCCTGAAGGCCACGGAGCGCCAGAGGTAATCCACGATTGCAAGAGGACAATCTCGGCGGCGGGCAGCTTCCTGGACTTGCCCTGTTTCTGAGGAGGCATGATGCCCTCGCTGACGCGGCTGAAGAGTTCTCCCTTTTCGGGATGAGAGGAATTCGTCACCGGGCCTGATTCACCCCCTTTGAGAAAACCTTCGTGGGTGATGAGGCTGAGTTTGCCCGAAGGTTCGGCGCCGCTATGACATTCCAAGCAATGCTTCGACAAGATGGGTGCAATGTCCCTGTTAAAGTCGGGGACATTGGCAGCCTTTAGCAGCGAGGCGGGGAGCAGGCAGAGAAGCGGGGCGACTGCTAAAAAGCGTCGCACCGGGAAGGGGAGGACGCGCACAGCCATGCGGGTTGGCGAGTCCACGGAGGACAGTCTCGGCGCAGAAGCTGGGTGCATGACATCGAACTATGCCCCTGGGCCGGGAAGGGTCAAACGGAAAGTGAGGTGGGGGCCTGCGGGGGTGATTTAAAGTGCATGAAATCCTGGCTGAGATCGGGGTGACGAGGTAGGGAGAAACTCCGTCGAGCCCATGAATGCCCAAGGTTTGAAAGCGCTTAAGAAGCGGAGGGGAAAAGCGCTGGGGGATAAACTAGGTTGAGAGGCCCTCATCGGGAGTAAACTTCCGCAGGTAACGGAGCCTGGGGCCGTTATGGGCTCGACAGAGTCTCTCCCTACCTTGGTGACGATTTCCTTTCAAGCCTGGCTCACTTCCAATCACACCGATGGGCCGACACAGCCCACGCTACAATTGTCCTGTCATCCATGCTGGACAATTTCCAGTGGCTCGTGATGACTCTCGACATGCTTTCGTTGGAAGAAGCCCTGTCCCAACTCCTCAGCTCGGTGACGAGTACTGAGGTTGTGTCCTGTCCCCTCCTGAAGGCCGACGGGCGGTTTGCTGCGGAGCCACTGTCGGCGGGTATCGACCTGCCTGGATTCGACAATTCAGCGATGGATGGTTATGCGGTGCGGGCCGCCGATGTCGCCTCCGCTTCGGACGCAAGCCCTGTTCGGCTGCACTTGATCGACCGCGTCGCGGCGGGAGCCGCAGCGGAGAAGCCGTTGGCTGCAGGACAATGCATTCGGCTATTCACGGGTTCGATCCTGCCATCGGGCGCGGACGCGGTGGTCATGCAAGAGGACGTCACGGTGCTCTCCGCCGAGCCGGGAATCATCGCCGTGCGCGACCCGGTGAAGCCCTGGGAAAATATTCGATTTCGCGGAGAGGACGTGAAACGGGGCAGCGTGGTGTTATCTCCCGGCGAACAGCTAAAGCCCCAAAGCCTGGGCCTGCTGGCAGCCATGGGGAACGCGACAGTGTCCATCCACCGCCCGCCGAAAGTCGCGGTGCTAGCCAGCGGGAACGAACTTTGTGAGCCGGGAGCCCCGCTGCCACTTGGGGGTATCTACGAGAGCAACCGGCTGTGTCTGGCCGCGGCGGCGCAACAATGCGGTGCCGAGGTGGAGCTGTTCCCACTGGTGCCGGATTCGCTGGAGTCCACCGTAACGGCACTCCGCGAGGCGTTCTCGCGAGCGGAGGTGGTGATCACGACCGGCGGAGTCTCGGTGGGAGAACTTGATTTTCTGAAGCCAGCATTCGCGGCGTTGGGTGGGACCACCGAGTTCTGGCGAGTCGCCATCAAGCCGGGCAAGCCATTCGTTCACGGCCACTGGAAAGGTCGCCGCTGGTTTGGGCTGCCCGGCAATCCCGTTTCGGCCTGGGTGACATTTTTGTTGCTGGTCCGTCCCGTTCTGCTGGCTATGCAAGGAGCCGCGCGCACCCATCTGCCCGTTGCCTGGGGCAAACTGCGCGAGCCCCTGAGAAATCCAGGAGACCGGCGTCACTTCATCCGGGTGATACTCGACGACTCGGGCGAGGTGCGGAGCGCAGGACGCCAGGGATCCCATTGTCAGGGATCGCTGGCGCAGGCCAACGGACTGGTGGATGTCGCTCCGAATGGCAGCCTGACGATCGGCACACCAGTCAAGGTGCTCTGCTTTCCGGTGCTCCACTAGGGAGCCAGCTGCCCGATCGCCTCACGGAGCCGGGCTTCGATGTATTGTTGCCGATGGAGGGAAAGCACCCGCTCGCCGTCCTCATCGGTCACATAGAAACTATCGAGTGCCGCGCCGTGCTCCGTAACGATCTTGGCCAGATGAATGTCCAGATGCAGGATGACAAAAACCTCAGCGATGGCGTAGAGCAGACCGAGGTGATCTTCGGTTTCGATGTCGATGATGGTGTTGTCCTCGGAGGTCTCGTTGTCGAACCGCAGCTGCATGGGCAAGGATTGTCCCTCGAGCCAGGTGCGATCCTGCTTTTTGCCGGACGAGGGACGGAGCATCAACCCACGGAAATCGACCTTCTCCCCGCTGAGCGAGCGTAACAGGAGCTCCTCGAAGCGGACCCGCTCCTCCTTGGTAACCACGGTGCCGGTGCGTCCGCTGGTGACTTCGAAGGAGTCCAGCGCCATCCCGTCGCTCCGACTAAAAATCTGAGCGCTGAGAATGTTGATGCCGGAGGCGGCGAAGGAGCCTGCAATGCGGCTGAAAAGGCCAGGGCGGTCCCAGGTGCAGATGCGGAGACGGGTCAAGCCACGGTCCGGCTCGTTGTGCCAGTCCAGGACAGGCTCAAGCGCAAGGTCCTGCTCCTCGAGCTGCTTGTGCATGAACCGGTGGCTGAGGGCCACGTCGGTGGCGATTTGGCGCGGCTGATGAATTCGGAAATAGCGAGCGGGCAGCGCGGCAAAATGGGCGCTGATCTCCTCCTCGGCAAAGGTACGCGGGAGCAGATTCGACACTGCCTCCTTGAGCAGCTCGCGCTGACGTGCCTCAGCCATCAGAAACTCGGTCTTGCCGGAAAGCATCGTCACGGTCTTGTTGTGAAGGTTCCACAGCAGAGAGTCTTTGAACCCATTCCAAAGCCGGTCGCTGGTGGCCAAGGAATCGACATAAGTGTGGAGGGTGAGCAGCGAGAGATTGTCGATCGTTTGGATCACGGTGGCAAAATGGCGAATCACCGAGGCGTCCTCCAAATCGCGCCGTTGAGAGACGACCGCCATGGTCAGGTGCTGCTCGATGATCAGGCGCAGGGTGTGGGTCGTCGATCCATCCAATTCAAGACGGCGCCCCACCCGCTCGGCCAACTTCCCACCGGCGTCGGAGTGACCTCCATCGTGATCCACCTTGCCGGCATCGTGAAGCAGAAGCGCCAAATACAGCACATACGGATGCTCGAGGCTGTGAAACAGCTCCGAGTAAGCCGCATCCTGGGGGTTCCCAGGCTTCCAGAGCGCATCCAGCTTCTCCAGGCAGACCAGGGTGTGCTCGTCGGTGGTGTATTGGTGGAAGAACTCGTGCTGCACCAGATTAGTCAACTTGCCAAACTCCGGAATGTACTTCCCCAGCAGCCCGGTCTCGTGCATGGCGCGGAGAATGGGCGCCACGCTGCCCCGATGGTTCAGGATCTCCAAAAAGCTCTCGCGCACGTGCGGATCCTTCAGGAACGACCGGTCGACCAGCCGAAGGTTGTTGCGGACCAGCTGCGAGAGGTCGGGATGCAGTTTGAGCCCACGCTGTTGAGCGTGCAGAAAGACGCGCATTAGGCGGCGGGGCTGATCGTTGAAAACCCGATTGCTGCTCGCGCGAATGCCATCCTCCTCGAACTTGAAGCCATCGACAATGTTTAGCTCCTCGGTTCGCTTCTTAAGCGGAAGAAAACTGCGCAGTGAAATGCTCCGGCGCGGCTTGGGTCGGATCGCCAGCCGATCCTCGACGTTGCGAGTGATCAGGTAGAGGTTGCGGGAATGGGTGTAGTAGTCGCCCATGAACTTCTCAATCCGGCGGCTGGGAGATCGATCGGAATAGCCCAGATGGGTGGCGATGGCAGGCTGCACCGAGCGCGTCAGAACGTCGACCGCCCGATTCGAATGATAATGGAGGTCCGTTCGGACCCGGAGCAGAAAGTCGTAGCCCGCATCGAGCTGGCGGCGCTCGAGGTCCGAGAGCATCCCACGCTGTTCCAGCTCTTGGAGCGAGCGGGTGCCGTATTTGAAGAAGGACATCCAGCGCAGGTTTTGGTAATCGCGCAGTCCGCCGCAACCGTTCTTGATGTGAGGCTCCTGCATGGTCGCGGAATTGCCGAAGCGAGTGCGCCGATTGGTCTGATCCTCGATCCGGGCGGCGATGTAGTCGTCCTCGTGACCGGCGACGCATTTGGCCAGCAGGGTGCGGTGGAACCGGCGAAAAAGCGCCTCATCTCCGCACACCAGCCGAGATTCGATCAGCGACGTCTTCGACTGCATGTTGGCGTTGGCCACATCGACACAATCGTTCACCTCCCGAACGGAATGGCCGACTTTCAAGCCCAGGTTGAACAGGGGCATCAACACCCCATCGAGAAACTTCGCCAGGTGTGGCAGTGGCTTGCTCCCAGCCACGACCTGACCGACGTGCAGCACCATGATGTCGATGTCGCTAAACGGGTTGAGTTCGGATCGGCCGTAGCCGCCGATCGCCACGAGGGCGATGGGGGGAAACTCCCGTTGAGCCTGAGGCGAGAGGGTGTTGCGGGTGGCCAACCAGAGATGACGAAGCACCTCGTCCAGCAAGCAGGCCCGCGCCTCGCAGATCTCGAGTCCCCCTCCCCCCGCACGATGTCGGATCTTCAAGCGCGCGGTCTCGACCTTGAGGAAATTCTTAAACCGGGCCTCCTCCTCGGACACCGGGGTTCCCGGGGGAAGGGTCAGTTTTTCCGCAGCTCGCGCTTGAATGATTTCCAATAAACTGGGCACTCGAGAAGCGTAGAGGATGGTGAGGAGCGCCGCAAGCGAAGGCGTCTTTGGGATTTTTGGGGGGTGATCTCTCCTTTTGATCGGGGCCCAGGCAGACGGAAGGGTCATCCAGCCTGCCTCGGAGGGCATCGGGCGATCGCTTCAGGCCGCCTACCCCCTCCAATTCGCCGCGTTTCCGACTTGTTTTGTGATGGGACGAGCCTAGCCTGGGCGGTTCTTATGCTGAAAGCTGGTATCGTCGGGCTTCCCAACGTGGGTAAGTCTACTCTATTCAACGCTGTCACCCGCACCCGGAAGGCGGAAGCAGCGAACTATCCCTTTTGCACCATCGATCCCAACGTGGGGATCGTAATCGTGCCCGACCCTCGGCTGCAGGTACTCGCGAACATCGCCAAAACCGCCGTGTTGGTGCCCGCGGCAGTCGAATTTGTAGACATTGCCGGCTTGGTCAAGGGAGCCGCCCAGGGAGAAGGCCTGGGCAATAAGTTTCTCAGCCATATCCGTGAAGTCGACGCCATCGTCCAGGTCGTCCGCTGCTTCGAAGACGCCGACATTCACCATGTGGCTGGCACGGTGGATCCGGTCCGCGACATCGAAACGATCACCACCGAGCTGGTCCTGGCCGACCTCGAAGCCGTCAAGAAGCGGATTGAGAAGGGCGCCAAGGACGCCAAGCGTGGAGACAAGGTAGCCATCGCGGATGAAGCCGTACTCAAGAAGCTCGAGCCTCACCTCGATGCTGGCAAACCGGCCATCACCCTGGAGCTGACCCCGGAGGAGCGGCTATTGGTCAAAGGGTTTTACCTCATGACCAGCAAGCCGACGATCTTCGCGGCGAACGTCAAGGAATCCGACCTGGCCACCGCGGACTCCAATCCTTATGTGATGAAGGTGCGTGAGTACGCCAAGGCCCATGTGGATTGTGAAACCGTGGTCATCAGCGCCCAGATCGAGAGCGATCTCATCGACCTGACCGACGAAGAGGCCAAGGCTTTCCTCAAGGAACTAGGCGTCGAAGAATCCGGCGTCGGCGCGCTGATTCGGGCCACCTACCATTTGTTGGGCCTGCGCACTTACTTTACGGCGGGAGAGAAAGAAGCGCGCGCTTGGACTATTCATGTGGGCGACACCGCGCCCAAGGCCGCCGGTGTCATTCATAGCGATTTCGAACGCGGGTTCATCAAGGCCGAAACCGTCGCCTACGACGATCTGGTGAAGTGTGGCTCGATCGCGGCTGCCCGCGAAAAGGGCCTGTATCGGATGGAAGGCAAGGAATACATCGTCAAGGACGGCGACGTGCTCCTGTTTAAGTTCAACGTCTAGCAGCCTGTCGGACCTATCCCCACCGGGCGTACGTCCGGCTGTGAGTCCCTTTGTGCTGATCTATCCCTTAGGAATCGTCGCGACAGGCTGCTAGATATTTTTCCTGCGGAAAAGAGCGGATCCGTGCCATCCGAGAAAACCGTGGTTTGCATCCTCCTTTTTAGGTTTACCGAATCTTGACCTCCACGCTGCCCGTCTGCACCTCGATGAACCGGCCGCGTCGAATGGGGATGAGCAGGTCGAGCTGCACGGGATCCCCAGCCTTACGGGCATGAAGGATCTTGGCGGCACGGCCCACTCGAGTCACTTTTTGACCGCTGAGCGAGGTCACGATCATGCTCCGCTGCAGGTTTGCCTGCGCCGCGGGTGATCGGGGATCCACCGCATTCACCAAGAGCCCGCCTTCAATATCCAATCCAATCCGGGCTGCCGAGGCAGCGCTCAGTTCCTCCACCTGAAGTCCCAGCTTCTTCCGCACCAGCTCGGCGTTGAAGTAGGACTGCTCTTTGACGAGCAGCAGCTTCGCCCCGATGCGCTCGGAGCCACGCAGGAGTACGAGGGGGATCTCATGACGGTCCCCGATCCGCACCAACTCATCCACCACGCTGAACAGGCTTTTGGCCGCCTTGCCGTCCACCACCGAAATGACATCACCGGGCTTCACCCCCGCCAAGGCCGCGGGGCTGCCGGGCTCGACCTCCGAAACGCGGGTCGGCTTCTGCTGCGGGCGAAGACGGGCGCCAAACCAGAAGCCGCCTAAGGTCTCAGGCGTATACATCTCGGACAGGGTCGAGGAAATGCGCTTGATGGGAATGGCGAAGCCAATCCCCTGCCCTTGTCGGGAAACCGCCACGTTAATTCCAATCAGCTCGCCGTTTAAGTTGATCAAGGGTCCGCCGCTGTTGCCTGGATTGATCGCCGCATCGATCTGTAACCAGTCCGGAATGTCCAGCGCCTCGTCCCGGTTCGGCGGGCGACGCGCCTTCGAGCTGAGAATGCCTCGTGAAACCGACCCGCCCAGCCCGAAGGGGTTCCCCAGCGCGATGACCGTCTCTCCCAACAGCAGGTCATCGTCACCCGCGAACTTCACCGCGGAGAATTTTTCACCAGGCTTGCTGACGATCTTCAACAGCGCCACGTCGGTGAACGCCGTGCTGGTCATCGCCTTGGCCTCGTATTCACGGCCATCGGCAAGCTTGACCGTAATCCGGTGCGCACGGCTGACGACATGGTGGTTGGTCAGGATATGGCCCTCTTCGTCAATGATGACTCCGGAGCCCACGCTGTAGGCCGAGTCGGCCTCCCGCTCACGGTAATACGGATCGAAGAACTCCCGAAACAGGTCGTCCAGGGGAGAGCGCGAAGCGACCAAGGTCTCGGTGCCGATGTTGACCACGGATGGAATCACCCGCTCCACGGCGGACACTGTCGCGTCCCGTCGAACTCCCTGGTCGGAAGCCGACGCTGCCGGCGACGTGCCCGCGGCACCCGCACCGGTTAAGGCGGACGACACGAGCATCCACCCGAAGCAAAGAGTCCGCAGAACCGCCGCCCCAGGATGGGGGGCAATGGCCTGGTCACTTGAGGTGTTCGGCAGGTTGTCAGTCGGGGGATTTACAAGCGGGTTCATGGAATTCGAGGCGATGAACGGGGCTGTCGGGCTGGGGAGCCCAGCCCGGGCTGATTCGGCATCGGGTCTGATGGTGAGCCACTGCATTGGCAGCCCCAGTTTAGGGCTGCCGAGGAATTCGACAAGAATGAGGATTCTGGAAGGGTTGTAAGCCGAATTCTGTCTGCCTCCCGTGGCCGAAGCCCCGAGAAGGAGAGGATCATTTGTCTCAGCAGCCGATACCCGAGACCCGTCCAGCGGTTAGGCTGGACTTGAGGCGAGCCGCCTCGAGGTCCCCTATTTGGCCTTGCTCCCGATGGGGTTTTCCATGCCCTTGGGTTTAACCCAAGGCGGTGGGCTCTTACCCCGCCTTTTCACCCTTACCTCGATGCTGTTGCCAGCGCCGAGGCGGTATATTCTCTGTGGCACTGTCCGTGACCCGCTATTACCCCGGGTCCCCGCGTGTATCCCCGGCCTGTCGACCGGGGTTACGCGGCATCGCGCCCTATGGAGTTCGGACTTTCCTCCCCGAGCGAAGCTCGGAGCGATCCTCCACCCTTCCAGAATCAGGAATCAACATGGAGCAAGGGAGGGACCAAAGCCAGAGGTTTGTTTGGCGAGATATTGCTTTCAGGCCCGATCTCCGGTATTGAAGTGGCCTTTATGGATGGTCCGAAACTATCGACGGTCACGATCCTGTTGGGCTTGGCCTTTGCCGCGCTTCATCTGGGCGGGGTGTTGAACCCTAGCGCCTTCGGAAAAGCTGCCCGACGCTTCCCTCGAAACACGCCGTGGGGCTTTCCGCTGATCCTGGCGGCAACAGCCTGGTTTCTTTACTATGTCCGTCAGGAAAATGTGGCTGATTTTACCAGCTTCAAGCCGCTGCTTTATGGGGTATTCGCCTTGGTCGGGGTGGGAGCCTGCTTTTTCTTGCAGGACTTTTTGCCGGTCCGGGGCGTAGCGGTGCTCATGTTGCTGGGTGCCAAGCTGATCGTGGATTCGGCGCGCTGGGTCGACTCGGACTGGCGGCTGGTGCCCGTCACCTGGGCGTACGTCTGGGTGTTCATGGGCATGTGGCTGACCATCTCCCCCTGGAGACTCCGCGATCTCATAGATTGGGCCACCGCCACGGACTCCCGGACCCGGCTCCTGAGCAGCGTCAGGGTCGCGTTTGGGATCTTTGTGGCCGTGCTGGGATTCACTGTGTTCCGCGCCGCGGAGAAAAAGATGTACGCGCAGGCTGAGGCAATGCCATCGGCCGCCTACGCAGCTGGTTTCGACCACACCCGCGGCTAGACCTGGTCGCGCCTCCCCTCTCACCCCAACCAGTCCCCCATGACAAAGCTCTCCCATTCCGCCGCGCTCGCCGCCTCGGTCACAGCCGCCCGCAAAGCCGGAGCCCTGATGCGAAAGAATCAGCTGCTGATCAAAAAGATCGACTCAGCGACACAGATGGATATCAAGCTGGAGCTGGATGTCCGCTGCCAAAAGCTGATCGAAGCAAGCCTGCGTCGGTTCGCTCCGGAGGTGGCCATCCTGGGCGAGGAGGGCACTTCGGGTGAGGCCAATGCCGCGTACCGCTGGGTCATCGATCCCATTGACGGCACGGTGAACTTTACCTATGGGATCCCGCATGCCTGCGTTTCGATCGCCCTGGAGCGAAGAGTCCCGGCCCCGCGCGGACGTCGCAGTCCCGTCGTTGAACCGGGGTATGAAACGGTGACCGGCCTGGTATACGATCCTTTTTGCGATGAGCTGTTCACCGCGATCCGGGGTCAGACGGCCCGCCTGAACGGGCAGCCGATCCACGTCAGCAAGCGAGGCCGATTGAACGAGGCGATCATCTCGCTGGGGTTCTCCAAGGAGCCTGAGTCGATGAGTCGCATGATGCCCACGTTCACCAGCCTACTGCCGCAGATTCGCAAGGTGCGCATCATGGGCGCGGCCGCGCTCGCCATGGTCTATGTGGCGAGCGGGCGAATGGATGCCTACTTGGAGTACGGCTTGAGCTGGTGGGACGTGGCCGCCGGCGGACTGATTCTGGAATGTGCGGGCGGGGATTTCTGGCGGCGTCCCCTGGCCAAGGACCATACTTGTGAAATCCTGGCCAGCAATGGATTGCTTCGTAAAAAGCTGCTTCCGTATTACTGACCGAGCCGGGGACTTGAGAACTTGTGCCGGCGGTCGATGAGGTAGATGACGTATGCGTTGGATGGCGACTGTTTGGCTGGTGATGATCTCGGTGCTGGGAGCGGAGGCAGCCGGGACGATGGTGCAGTTTCGGACGATCAAAGGGGACATCATGGTTGAACTCCTCGACCAGGAGAAGCCCGTCACCGTGGCCAATTTCCTGCGCTATGTGCAAGACGTGTACCCGACGAACAATGTGTTTATTCATCGGGTGGTCCCTGACTTCATCATTCAGGGCGGGGGGTTTACCGTGGAAACCAGGGCCTCGAACGAGGATTTTTTTTCCTACGCGCCCATCGACAAGTACGGGCCGATTACGAACGAATTCAACGTGGGTAAAAAGGTAAGCAACACCTATGGGACCATCGCGATGGCTCGCCTAGGCGGGCAGACCAACTCGGCCACTTCCGACTGGTTCATCAACATCGCCGACAACAGCGCGGACCTGGACACGGCCGACGGCGGCTTCACGGTGTTTGGCCACGTGGTCAGCGGCACCAATGTGCTGCAGTTCTTCAACAGCCTGCGCAAGGAGATCCCCGAGTGCACCTTCCAAGGCATCGCCGACATGCGCTGCTATTACGGAAACACCACCGGCGGTCGCAGATTCATGGATCTTCCCGTCAACTACCTGGGCACGCGCTATCCCCGCTACTCCGACCTCTTCTTCGTGGACATCACTCTCTACAATGTGCGGGTGCAAATTCGTCCCGACCAGTCCCGAGAGATTCGTTGGAACAGTGTCCGATCGAAAACGAATGTGGTGGAATATACGGAATCCCTCCCTTCCAACTGGAAAACGCTGAAGTCGTTTGCAGCTGACGGATCGGAGCAAACCGTGATCGACTCCGATCCTCAAGGGTCCAGGCGCTTCTATCGCGTGCGCGTTCCGTAGACCGCGCCTTTGTGTCCCCGCACCTATCCTGGATCCGGGAGTTGTGAACCACGGATTTCGCGGATCTCACGGATTGACGTCAAAAGGAGAATGAATGTGAATGGCGATCTTCACCCGGGAAGTGTCGGAGGTGAACCTCATAAATGCTTTTCCATCCGAGTCATCCGAGAAATCCGTGGTAAAAACAGCTCATCCTACTCCGTCGGTGTGGGCTGTCGATCGACGTTCTCCTCGGTCCTTCTCTGATCCTTCCTGAAACTGGTCTTCTCTGCGGCCATCCCGTCTCTGTGATGTAAGATCGGTCGGCTTGGTCTCACGCTGGAAGAACGGGCGGGCGTGAAGGAAGAGCGGTGTCGTGCCCTGAGCATTACCCACAAGTTCGGAGGGCTTCCTCCCTATCCCAACGGGATTGCGCCTCAAAGCCCAGGGTTGGGAGGAACGAGCTACCCTGGAAAACGCCATAGAATCCACAACCCCATCGTGGGTTGCGAACC